>JAUIKP010000007.1 GCA_030430725.1 Nitrospiria bacterium | reverse complement strand
TCGCCGTGACAACGGGTTAATCTTTCAGAGCCGCCGTTTTCGACAAGCCTGTCGAGACTATCGCTTGGCTCAGGAGTGTATTACGCCGTACACGCCACAACAGAATGGGTTAATCGAGCGGTTTTTTCGGAGTCTCAAAGAGGAGTGCATCTGGCAATATCGATTTGGCAGCTTCAAGGAGGCGCAACAACGGATCAATGGCTGGATGCGATGGTACAACGAAGGACGACCCCATCAAGCCTTACAGTATCGGAGTCCTCGTCAATATCGGCAGAAACAAGGCTTACAGGTGGCTTGATTTCGGGGGAGCACTACAAAAGTTCGCATAATAGGCAAGGCATCGTATCACGCCCAATTTTAAAAAACTCCTCAAAAGTGGTTTATTCTAAGACACCGAAGAACAACCTAACGGACTAAGGTTTGCACTAGATATTGAATCGTCGCCATAATAAAAGGGAGTGCTAAATCCTTGTCATGGGTGAAATCGACGGCAAGAAGAAAAACAGTGACAATATCAGATTTTCAACCCCTTTTGTTTTTAGAGCAATTCATGGGCCTGTTTTTTTAAATCCGATACAGATGGTTTTTTCTAAAAAGTAAGGAGGTGCCCAAATGAGTATGGCGACTTCAACCGAACGGCTTCATCCGGCTATCCAACCTTTTGTGTCCCATCCACGTAAAATGCTGATAAATGGTCAGTGGGTCAACGCACAATCAGGCAAAACATTTTCCACATTTAATCCTGCAACGGGTGAAGTGATGGCGGAGGTGGCGGAAGGCGACAAGGCCGATATTGCTCTTGCGGTGAAAGCTGCCAGAAAGGCCTTTGAACAAAGCCCATGGCGAAGGATGACGCCGTCTGACCGGGGCAAACTCCTATGGCGGTTGGCGGACCTTCTGGAGTCGAATATAGAAGAATTTGCTCAATTAGAGTCTCTGGATAACGGCAAGCCGTTAACCATTGCGCGGGCAGCAGACGTTCCATTGGCTGTTGATTTGTTTCGATACATGGCAGGATGGTCAACAAAAATTGAAGGCAATTCCATTCCTATTTCGGTTCCCTATATGCCTGGGTCTCAATTTCTGGCCTATACGCTTCGCGAGCCGGTTGGAGTTGTCGGGCAAATCATTCCCTGGAATTTTCCTCTGTTAATGGCCGCATGGAAACTTGGCCCGGCATTGGCCGTGGGATGTACTATAGTGATGAAACCGGCCGAACAAACACCTTTGTCCGCGTTGCGTTTGGGAGAATTGTTCATGGAGGCAGGATTTCCCGAAGGAGTCGTGAACATTGTTCCCGGATATGGGGAAACCGCAGGTGCGGCCTTAGCTGCGCATCCCGATGTGGATAAAATTGCATTTACCGGATCGACCGAAGTTGGCAAACTTATTGTGAATGCTGCAACAGGGAATCTTAAAAAAGTCACATTGGAACTTGGTGGCAAGTCACCAAGTGTCGTCCTGCCGGATGCTGATCTGGAAACGGGAATACCCGGGGTAGCGAGTGCGATTTTCTTTAATCATGGACAATGTTGTGCTGCAGGCTCACGGCTGTATGTAGAAAAGGGCATTTTTGATAAGGTCGTGGCAGGGGTTGCCGATCAAGCCAAACAAATTAAGATAGGACCGGGGCTTGATCCTAACACTCAAATGGGTCCGTTAGTTTCTGATGAACAACAACACCGTGTCCTGGGATATTTGGAGTCGGGGTTTGCCGAAGGTGCTCAAGCGGTTGCGGGGGGGAAACGGTCTGGAGACAAAGGATATTTCGTTGAACCGACCGTCTTGGTTAATACCAACTCAACCATGAAGGTTATTCAAGAGGAAATTTTTGGCCCTGTCGTGTGTGCTGAACCCTTTACCGATGTGGAAGATGTGATTGCCAAGGCTAATGATAATATCTATGGTTTGGCAGCAGCGGTTTGGACGAAAGATTTGAGTAAGGCTCATCGTGTGGCTGCCCAATTACGGGCGGGGACCGTCTGGATCAACTGCCATAACATTTTTGACGCCTCGCTGCCGTTTGGCGGGTACAAACAATCCGGTTGGGGACGCGAAATGGGCCACGAGGCATTGGATCTTTATACGGAAGTCAAATCGGTTTGCGCTAAATTATAGAACTTCCTTAAAAGAGTATCGTGGAGATTCAGCGGCATTAATTTCACGAAATGGAAAGCTCTTTTTTAGTTTTAGATCCATTTCCTCATTATACTCCCACGGAGATTCTAGATAGCCCCAGAAAATTAAAAAATAATCATCATTATCTTGAGCCACAGACACGCCCAAGCATTTATGCAGTTTCTGGTCATATTTATGGGCGTACGTGAAATTTTTTAATGCTTGAATTTGATTTTCACGAAACTGTTTGGGGCAAGGAACGAAAACGAATCCACAGCTCGTTCTTGGTATAACCATTCTGTAAGGCGGGATTACCTCGTTGGATTTTGCATTCTTAACGGTCAGGCTGAATCGTTTTCTGAATTCAATTAAGTCATTTCGATTCAGTTTGGCAATTTCTGAAACAATCGGATAGTAATCCTTGGGTTGGACATTTCCAATGATTTTTTGAGGGAAGTCCTCTAGAAATTTAGACATATTCCAAAGATGATGATTTTGCTTCACAGAATGTAGGCATTTTAGGTAATTTTCATTTGGTTCTTTTTTTAAATCTCCATATAAAAATTGGCCCAAAAGGGCTGGTTCACTAATATGGAAAACTTGGTTCTGATAGCGTTCTATAAGGGCTTCACGAAATTGGAGATACTCGTGCACTTCTGAAGGGGTAATTAAAGTTTGGCAGATTTTTATATAATCCTGAGCTGAGATTACATGAATAAGGCCAATGGTTTTGCTTCTGTGGGATTTGCAGTTCTTACAGTCCAAAGGAAGGGATTCATTTGAGTAATATAAAACGATTTTATCTATTGCAGTTAATGATTTAGTTGATAATTCAAAAGTCTCTCCCCGGTGATTTTTAAGTGGTATTTTATCCTTTTGATTTAAATAGTTTAGTGAATCTCTGATTTGACGGGTTCCCTTTTTAAGAACCTTTCTATTGAACCATTTTTTTCTTCTTCTGGATCTGCAATAGAAGAAGAAATTTTTCTCTCTTTCACCTGATATAAAATCAGAAGATCTTGCAGCCAGACTACATTATCTGCGAATTCAATTTCATTATTTTCCTGGGTTCTGAAAGTGTTGCGTGAAAAGGTAAACTCTTTAAAAAAGAAAAGCTCGTTTACTGATGAAACAGCTTTTTCAAAAGACATGGACTTGTAGATTAAAGGAAAGTCTAAAAGTCGATCTTGGAATGCTTCGAGGTGAATGAGTTGGGCCTTTGGCAGTCTAAGGCCAGAGGGACTATATTTTTCAACTCTGGTTCATTTTTTTCTATTCATCATCATCGTCATCTTCGTCTTCGGCGTCGATGGCGGCTTGGCGCATCTGTTCTTCCATGGCGTTGTGAATGAGCATTCTGATAAACATAGAAATTACAGAACCTTTTTCCAGCGTTCCACCAGGAGGAATCGCGATTTTTCCCTCTTCCACCATTCTATCCAGCCATTTTTTCTGATCCGGGGTCACATGAACCGGAATTTCCACCAGGGGAATTTTTCCAAAAATATCCATTACAGCCAGTCTCCTTTTTACATAAACCTGATATGTATTTTCGCTAATCCCTTATCTCGTCCGGTGAGATTCAAAGCGAAGGGTTGATGAGTGAATGTGATCCTTGGATCTCTTTCGATAAGACCACGTGCTCTTCGGCTTTGTCAATGAAAGAATTGTGTATCGATAGGATGAATGGAGTCTTTTAGGCCAGGATAAGTAGGTGCTCGATCGTATGGCTTGGATACATTTGAGAAGATAGGTCTCATGCAATTGTTGTTGAGGAGGTATACCTTAATTGTGTGTGATTAAAGTTTCTGTTGGCTGTCATCTTTCATGCCGATATAGCGGATACATTCGGGAAGTTGTTTTGGTTTAGGATAAGCCTAAAACGTCGGCCATGGAATAGAGGCCAGGTGGTTTTTGGGCAACCCATTCAGCTGCCCGGAGCGCGCCCTGGGCAAAGGTATCGCGAGTATGAGCCCGGTGGGTTATTTCAATGCGTTCTCCTGGTCCCCCCAATAAAATGGTGTGATCGCCAACAATATCTCCTGCGCGGATGGTTTGCATGCCAATTTCACGAATTTTCCGTTCGCCGGTCATACCGTGTCGTGTATAGACGCCTACCTCTTGTAAATCCCATTCCATGCCTTCTGCCAGAGCCTCAGCCAGTTTTAGGGCGGTTCCGCTGGGGGCGTCCTTTTTCTTATTGTGATGGGCTTCGATTACTTCGATGTTGTACTGCTCACCTAGAGATCTGGCGATTTTCCCGATGGTGCTGAGAAGCACATTGATCCCTACACTCATGTTTGGGGAAAACACACAGGGGATTTTGAGAGCGAATGTTTTAAGTTGGGCCAATTCTTGATCAGTGAATCCGGTAGTTCCAATGACCATGGACTTGTTGGATTTGACGACATGCTTGAGGTTGACCAGACAGGATGAAGGAGCCGTGAAGTCGACCACCACATCACCCTGGGAGAGGCAGGTGTGGAGATCGTCGGTGATCGGAACGTTTACTTGCCCGATTTGGGCGACTTCGCCAGCGTCTTTTCCAATAGCAGAATGCCCTTTGACTTCAACTGCACCGGAAAGGTGTAGCCCAGGGGTGCCCTGAGTTAACGCAACTAATCGCATACCCATTCGACCAGCCGCGCCGGTAATAATTGTTCGAATCATGCGTTCTCTTTCCTCAGAGCACTCCGGCTTGTTCCAAGGCTTCTTGGAGGGCTGGTCGAAATTCCGCGGCAAGCGGGGTAAGCGGCAGTCGAACCTCCTCTGACATTTTTCCCATCATGGCCAGAGCCGCTTTCACGGGAATGGGATTAGTCTCCACAAATAAAGCTCCAAAGAGGGGAGAGAGTTTGTAGTGAAGGAGTCTAGCTGCTTCGTAGTCACCTTTTAGTGCGGCGTTGACCATGTTTGCCATATGGGTCGGAGCGACGTTCGCGGTCACCGTGATCACGCCTTTCCCCCCGAGGGCGATCATAGGAAGCGTTAAGGGATCATCCCCTGAAAGCACAAGGAAGCCAGGGCGGGATTGTTGAATTATTTCGGATACCTGTTGGAGAGATCCACTGCCTTCCTTGATGCCAATAATATTCTGGATCTCCGACAGACGGCTCACCGTGGTCGGAGACATGTTGACGCTGGTCCGCCCTGGAATATTGTATAGGATTTGGGGTAAGTCGACGGCTTTGGCGATGGCCGAAAAATGACGATATAACCCTTCCTGTGTGGGCTTATTGTAATACGGCGTGATGAGCAAAGCACCATCGGCACCTACGGATTTGGCATGTTTCGTAAAAGTAATGGCTTCATCGGTAGAGTTTGAGCCTGTTCCGGCAATGACAGGAACCCGCTTATTCACGACTTCAATGGTGAATGAAACGACCCGTTCATGCTCTTCCGGAGTCAAGGTGGCTGATTCCCCTGTCGTCCCACAGGGTACAAAGCCATGGGTCCCAGAAGAAATTTGGGATTCGATGAGATCGGCCATGGCCCTTTCATCAAATTTTCCCTTGGAGAATGGGGTGACAATAGCAACTAACGAACCGCTGAACATAATTCTTCCCTCAATCCCCCGATGTAGGGAACTTGCGTTATGAAAAAAAGGAGAATGCCTTGGTGAATCAACACAAGGGTTTAAATCAAAAATTCAATTCGAGAAGGCTTCTGAAATGGTTTCGCCTCGTATGAGGTCTTCGTAGCTTTCTCGTTTTCGAATGACTGTGATGTCCTTCCCTTTCACGAGCACCTCGGGGACACGTGGTCGGGAATTATAATTCGAAGCCATTGTAAATCCATACGCCCCAGCACTCATGACGGCCAGGAGATCTCCAGGTTGAGAATTGGGCATTTTTCGATCTTTTGCTAAAAAATCTCCTGATTCGCAAATGGGTCCCACTACATCAACGGCGTTGACTGCGGATGACTCTTTTTTGAGTACCGGCTGAATATCGTGGTGGGAATCATATAAGCTTGGTCGTAACAAATCATTCATTGCGGCATCGACAATCACGAAATGCTTGTCCGCGCTTTTCTTGTTATACAACACTTTCGTTACCAATATGCCTGCGTTCCCTGCAATGGACCGGCCCGGTTCCATAATGATTTGGCATGAGACGGATTGTAGCAACGGAGAAATGGCCTCAGCCAGGTCTTTGGGATGAGGAGGCGTTTCGTCCGAGTAAGTAATGCCCAGTCCTCCGCCTATGTTGAGATACTGGATATGGACACCTTTAGCTTGGAGTGTTTGTATTAAGGCGATTACTTTTTTTAAGGCATCAACAAATGGCGTGACCTGGGTTAATTGGGACCCAATGTGTGAATGAACGCCGACAACTTTAATGTGAGGAAGGTTCCCTGCTACGTCAAATTCTTCAAGTGCCCTGTCCGCTCCAATTCCGAATTTGCTTTTTTTTAATCCGGTAGAAATGTACGGATGGGTCTGGGGATCAATATCCGGATTGATGCGCAACGCCACTTTGGCGCGAAGACCCATGGAGCCAGCGACCTCATTGATCTGCTGAAGTTCACCGGGAGATTCAACATTGAACATCAGAATATTCGACTCCAATGCATATTGAATTTCCTCTTTGGATTTGCCAACCCCGGCAAAGACAATTTTGTTGGGTGTCATTCCTGCTGTTAATGCGCGGAAAAGTTCTCCACCCGACACGATATCTGCGCCACACCCTTCTTTGGCAAGCAGACGCAAGACGGTCAGGTTTGAATTCGCTTTCATGGCAAAGGCCACGATATGTGGGATGGCATTAAAGGCTTGATCAAAAGCATGAAAATGCCGAATTAATGTCCGGTGGCTATAAATGTAACAGGGGGTCCCCACCTGTTCCGTAATTTGATGAATGGGGACCTCCTCACAGAATAATTCGTCCCCCTGGTAGTGAAAGTCATGCATGCTGGATATCCTCATCAAACAGGTCCAAATGTTCAAGAGCGATTTCGGAAACAATGGATTGAAAGGCTTCTTTTAAGTTTCGATACCGTAATTTCGTGTGAGGGGTGATGGCTCGGAGAATTTCCCCATCAAATAAGGTGTAAATAGCTTTCGGAGTCGCATGTTTTATATGCTCAAAGTTGACCACAATATCCATTTTGGCCTCACGTCCAGCTTGTGTAATCCTTTTCAAAAGTTCCTTGGCATTCAGGTGGTCTAACGTTCCCTCCAGATCAATGAACAAGGCCGCAAAGGCATCGTGACGACGAGCTTTCATTTTCAAGCAGAGCTCCTGGGGTTTGGAGTCAGGAGATGGTTGAGGGTGAAGAGCGTTAGGAACGAGGTGCTGCGTTTCAAATGTCGGGAGTTTGGTTTGCAGACTCTTTAAGACTTTAGCCAGGGGGGATAGAGCCCCTTTGGGTGTGGTACGGTAGATCAATTTTCGAAATTCCCAATTCATTTCAAGACGGGGAATCAGTCGTTGGCTCGTATGCCCCATGCGATTCCAGATGCAGGGCCAGGAATAAAACTGGTGGTTGGCCCAGAAAAACCCTTCCTGTAATTGCTCAGCTGACATGCGTTTGGGTGTGTATACTACGTGCTTCCCGTCATACTTCGACCAGTCCTGATCAATGATCCGGTCCTCCCGCTTAAAGCGTTCGAACAAAGCTGTTCCTGGAAGGGGAGTCAACACATTAAAATAGGCCAATTCGACTTTGTTTCGTGTCAAAAACTCTACGGCGGTCTCGAATACCGATTCGTCGTCATTATCAAATCCAAAAACGAGACCGGGATTCACCATGATGCCATGGTCATGAAACATCTTAATCTGATTTTCAAATTTCCGCACCTGATTAAATCCTTTGTTGGTTTCATCGAGCGAATCATCCGATAACGATTCCATCCCCACAAAAACCGATACGCAACCGCTATCGGCAGCTAATCGTACCATTTCAGGATCATCGCCAAGAAAGAGTGTGGACTGACAGCCCCATTTAATGTTGAGAGATTTCAGGGCCTGCCATAACTCACGGCAGTAGGCACGATGACTGTTATGCAGGTCATCAACAAAAGCAACAATCGAACCTTCTTCCAACCCTACCCAAATTTTCAGGGAGGTTGTTAAGGCGTGGAAAAGTGACCCACCGGTCATTCGTTCAATAATGTCCGAGCGCAGCCATTCTTTGGCTCTTTTCAGCTCTTCAATGACTTCGGGGACGGGTCGGCGTCGAGTGGTTTTGCCATTAAATGGCGAAACGCTGCAAAACTCACAATCAAAATGACATCCTCGCGTCGTAAAGGTGCAAAGTCTGGTCATATAAGAATCCGGGCTGAGCAATTCAATACGCGGGGGCTTGTAATGACTCAAGATTGGGAATTGGTCCATGCGATAGATTTGTTTCAAGGACCCGGCCTCGATGTCGGTGATGACTTGAGGCCAAAGGTCTTCGGCTTCCCCGCAGACAATGGCATCGCAATGGCGAAGGGCTTCATCTGGGCAATAGGTGGGGTGCACCCCTCCGAGAATGACGGGTTTTCCGCGTCGACGAAATTCATCCGCGATTTCATAGGCTCTTGGGGCATAACAGGTCATAATGGATATTCCAACCACATGACAGGGAGTCTCAAAATCGATATCTCTAACGGCTTCGTCCACGATTTCGACATCCCATGTTGTTGGAGTATAGGCAGCAATCGAGGGTAGGCTGAGCTTCGGGAACCAGATCGACCGGCGTTCGCTAGTCGTCATGCGATAAGGGTTGTTTCGTGGATAGGGATCAAGTAATAGAAGTTTGGGGCGAATTTCACCCTGAGTGAGAGAGGTATCCATTCTACTATTATCCTCCACTAACAGTTGGAGAAGCTATGGGGGGCTCATTGTACCTCGTGAGGTTCTCCTTGGACAAATCCCTGTGCATTATCGGGTATCGATAGGATACACGGTGGGTAATTCCACTGCCTCTTCTAGTGGTTCATTCAGGGGGTCCTGGTCGAAGTTTCCCTCTTTTCTGGCCTGATCCTGCTGTTGCTTCAGTCTCTTGGCTTCAATGCCAACTTTTTCTGGTGGGATGGGAGGGCCCACTGCTCCGCAACCAATTGAGAAGAAGATGAGTGCCAGTATACAAAAAATGGGGAGATACCTGGTAGGAGTCTTTAAGATTTGGCTCATGCCGTTCACGGTTTTTTCGTGGAACGTTTCATTTCGGCCTGTAATGATTTTTTCCAACTATTGATCTGTTTTGTGACTTGGGCTGTCGCAGTACCACCTATGATGTTTTTATTGTTTATCGCAGCTTCTGGAGTGAAAGCTTGAAAGGCCTTGGCGTCAAAGGACGAGGAGGCATTCAGTAAATCCTGTTGAGTGAGTTGTCCCAAATCCTTCCCTTTCGCTAAGCATTCCCGTACCAGACTTCCCACCACGTGGTGGGATTCACGGAAAGGCACCCCCTTTTTAACCAGATGGTCCGCCAATTCCGTGGCAAGCAGGAAACCCTGAGAGACCGCTTCTTTCATAGGCTCAGGTCGTATCGTTAGTTGATGCAGGAGCTCTGCGTAAATATTAACCGATATCGTCACGGTATCCAATGTGTCAAACAATGGTTCTTTGTCTTCCTGAAGGTCTCGGTTATAACTGAGAGGCAATCCTTTTAATGTGGTCAGGAGGCTGAATAAATGTCCATAGACCCGACCGGTTTTTCCACGGATCAGTTCTGGAACGTCCGGGTTCTTTTTCTGTGGCATCATGCTGCTGCCTGTACAAAATCCGTCGGGAAGGTCTGTGAAGTGGAATTCTTGTGATGACCATAAAATCAGCTCCTCACTTAAACGAGAGAGGTGCATCATTACGATCGCGCAAGCGCTAAGCACCTCAATGACGTAGTCTCGGTCAGACACGGCATCCAAGCTGTTCTGGGTCACGCGAGGGAACTGTAATAAGGAAGCGGTATAGTGTCGGTCGATCGGGTAATTGTTTCCAGCTAGCGCACCGGAACCTAACGGCATGACGTTAATTCGAACCAGGGCATCATGGAGACGCCCTTTGTCCCGCTCAACCATTTCAACATAGGCTAGGGCATGATGTGAAAAGAGAACGGGCTGGGCTCTCTGTAAATGTGTATAGCCCGGCATCATCACTCCCATATACCGCTCCGCGAGTGTCACGAGCGACTGTTGAAGTACACGAAGATCATTGCTCAGGTGTCGGAGGGTATCCCTGAGATAGAGTCGAAGATCCAGGGTGACTTGATCATTCCGACTTCGGCCGGTGTGGAGTTTCCCGCCAACTGGCCCTATGAGCTCAGTCAGGCGCCGTTCAATGCTCATGTGCACATCTTCATCTTCGGTCTTCCATTGATGGCGGCCGGCGCGAATGTCATCACGAATGGTCAGGAGTCCTCGAATAATGGCTTGACATTCTCGCTGCGGCAAGACTTTAGCCCGTTGTAACGTTTTACAGTGGGCGATGCTGCCTTCAATGTCGTATTCATACAGGCGGCGATCAACGTTGATCGAGGCGGTGAATGTTTCGACTAGTTGATGTGTTTGACCCTGAAATCGCCCTCCCCAGAGTTTTTGATCTCCGGGTTTTCGTGTGGATTTTGGTTGAGGAGATGCTGAAGACCGGGATCGGGTGTTGAGGGAGGTTGCGCCGGGGCGTTTCTTCATGAAGGCTGTCTTCCTAGCCATTGAAGTAAAATGGCTTTTTGGATGTGTAGACGGTTTTCAGCTTGATCCAGAACGACGGATTGGGGTCCGTCCAGTACGTCTTCGGTTATTTCCTCTCCCCGATGGGCCGGCAGGCAATGCATGAGGAGGGCATTGGGTTTTGCCTGTTCCATGAGTTTCCCGTTGACTTGATAGGGCGCCAGAGCTTCCATGCGTGCTTCCTGCTGGTGTTCTTGTCCCATGCTGATCCACACATCTGTATAAATTACATCAGCGTCCGTCGCGGCAATGTTAGGATCATGAGTGATTTCAATTCTGGCACCTGTTTGTTGGCTTTCCTCCTGGGCCGCTTCGACGATACGGGGATCCGGTTCATAGCCTTGTGGGCATCCTACGGTCACATGCATACCCACTTTAGCCCCGATCTCGACAAGGGAGTGGGTGATATTGTTTCCATCTCCAATATATGCCAGCTTTAGGCCTTTCGCGGGGCCCCTATGCTCGACAATGGTCAAAAGATCAGCGAAGGCTTGGCAGGGGTGACAATCGTCCGTTAATCCATTGATGACGGGAATCGAGGTATGGCGGGCCCATTCTTCTAGGGAGGCTTGGTTGAATGTTCTTACGACGAGTCCATCCAAGTATCGCGTTAGGACTTTGGCCGTATCGGCTAAACTTTCTCCACGGCTCAATTGGATTTTTTCGGACGCTAGAAAAATGGCTTGTCCACCAAGTTGATTCATCCCGGCTTCGAATGAAACCCTGGTCCGCGTAGAGGGTTTTTCAAAAATAAGACCCAACGTTTTGCCCTTCAACGGAAACGTGGTGCGCCCGTGTTTTCGGGCAGCCTTCATCTTTTGAGCAAGAGTTATCAGATGATGAATCGAATCCCTGGGAATATCGGCCACCGTCAGCAAGTCCTTGGGAAGGGCCGTCCTCTTCTTGCGCTGTGTGGAAGGAGTGGATTTTCCGGTACGAGAAGACTGCCTTGGTGACGACATGATTTAACGATGCTTGGAAAGAACGTCAGAGAGGACGGACAGAAGCCGATCAATCTGTGCGTTACTGATGATTAAGGGAGGTACAAATCGGAGGACCTTTCCCATAGTGCAGTTTATGAGGACACGTCGGTCAAGGCAATCCATGACGAGAGGTTTTCCGTCAATGGTTAATTCTAAACCCTGGAGGAGGCCCATGCCGCGGGCCTCATGAATGCAGGAGAATTGCTCTTTCAGGGAGCTGAGTCCTTTGGCTAAATACCGACCGGCAACCAGCCCATGTTCAAGTATTCCGCCTTCGATGAGGAGTTCTATGACTTTTAAGGCTACCGCGCAGGCTAAAGGGTTGCCTCCGAACGTGGAGGCGTGCGTGCCTGGTTCAAATGCCGCTGCGACGTTGTCGGTAGCTAGACAGGCCCCAATGGGGAGGCCTCCCCCCAAGCCTTTAGCCAATGTCATAATGTCGGGTTGAATTCCGAACTGCTCATAAGCAAACAACGTCCCCGTTCGACCCATCCCGGTTTGGACTTCATCGAAAATCAGAAGGATTTGTTTCTCTGTGCAGAATTCTCGAAGTCCCTTCAAATAGGAAGGATGGGGAACCATGATCCCACCTTCAGCCTGAATGGGTTCTAACAGCACAGCTGCCGTCTGGGGAGTTATATTGGCTTTTAAGGCTTCCAGATCATTGAATGGAGCGTATCGAAAACCAGGCACAAGCGGTCCGAACCCTTCTTGTAATTTGGGCTGGCCGGTTGCAGTGAGGCTTGCCAATGTTCGTCCATGAAAGGAATTCACCATGGTCAAAATTTCAAACCGTTCCGGACCAAAGGTGCTGTGTGCATACCTCCTGGCTAGCTTTATAGCGGCCTCATTAGCCTCTGTCCCGCTATTACAAAAGAACACTTTGTCCGCAAAGGACAGTTCCACCAGCTTTTGGGCTAGTCTGGTTTGGGGTTCGGTATAAAACAGGTTGGAGGTATGAATGAGTTGCCGGGCTTGTCGCGTGATGGTCTCCACAAGATCCGGTTGGGCATGGCCTAGGATATTGACGGCAATCCCCGCGAGACAATCGAGATATTCCCGACCTTCTGCATCATACACCAGACATCCATTTCCTCGAACAAGGGAAATGGGAAGGCGGGTATAGGTATTCATCAGAAATCTACCCGTATTTTGTTGAAGTTCACTTGTAATCATATGGTCAAAAACCCGCGTGAATGCAGGCGAATTTATCACACGACTTCTTGAGTGCGCAATAATGAGTTGTGTGAGAGATTGGTCGGATAACCAAAAAAACTGGGGGAAGGCTCCGTCCGAGATTCCGATCCAGGCTGGAGGAGTCGTTAATTGTTAAGTGTCGTTAGGGTTAGTTTGGAGACTGGCGACGAAGATCATAGGCTAAGCCTACTTTGCTCAACGTCCATATAAGCCACTTGGATGGATCAAAGTTATACCAGCGAACCCCATTGCGATAGTCACTTTGATACATATGATGATAGTTATGATATCCCTCTCCAAATGTGAGTAAGGATATCCACCAACTATCTCGGCTCGAATCAGATGTTCCATGGGGTTGATCGCCCCATATATGGCAAATGGAATTAATGAAGAATGTTGAATTTAGGACAAAGAAGGTACGTGCGAGCCCAGCCAAGAGGAAACACCCGACACCCCCTATCCACCCATTGTACAAAAGCCCCACGACGAATGGCAGTACAAGTCCAGATAAAAGAATGGGAAGGTAGTATTTGTCTTGCCACAAAATCAGAGGATCCTGCAAAAGGCGTGTGGCATATTTTGGATCACGATTGGGATCTTTCCAGAAAATCCAGCCACAATGGCTGTGCCAAAAACCTAGGGTGGCGTTATAGGGATCTTCTTTCTGGTCGCATCGGGCATGGTGCCTAATATGGTCGCTGGCCCATCGTAGTGCTGAGTTTTCTAATGCCATACCGCCTGCGATTAAGAAGGTGGCTTTGATCCAGTTTGGGCACTTAAAGCTCCTATGGGTAATTAACCGGTGATAACCTACGGTAATGCCTAATCCTGTGAAAAGGTAAAGCATGACAAACATGGTCCAGTCTACCCAGGAGAAATCGTAAAAATAGGCATACAACGGGAGCCCGACGATTGTAGTAAAAACAATTACCCCAAACAGAAACATTGTGGGGTAATCTCGTTGCGGAGTCCCGGCTAAGGAGGGGTCTAGCGTTCGTGACATAGCTGTCTAAGTCCTCTTATATCTCTAGCCACCGGAGAGTATTTTCCCAATGCCTAGACGGGAAATTCAACGGTGAAAGATTTGTTAGTGAAATAAAACCTAGGATTGAAATCTCTTTTACATATACGAAAGTGGGTTGTTGAAACCGACTAACACGGTACTTGATTTCCCGTGTAAAAGAGTGGTTTGAGATTGTTAATGTAACAATTTAGTTGGGAAGTGGCAATACCATAGCAGAAATCAATCCTGATGCCATTCATGAAAATAGAATACCAGATTGTTTGAAAAAAGCTAGGGGGCCCTGTCAAGCCAGGGCCCCCCAAATATCATTTGTGTGTGGTTATTTTTGAATTCGCAATCAATATTACAGAACCATAATCATTTGTTATGTGGTCTGGTCTTTAATGTTACTGGGGTAATATCAGCACGACACGAGCTGTTTACTAATATTTGTAGCTGTCTTCTTTGAACGGTCCGTTGACTGGTACGTGAATATAGTCAGCCTGTGTTTGAGTGAGTTTAGTGATAACCCCTCCAAAACCTCTGACCATATGGGCTGCCACTTCTTCGTCGAGATGTTTCGGTAAAACCTGCACTGTAATTGGTCCACCTTTCTGGTCGGCGAACTTCCGCTCGTAGAGGTAAATTTGAGCGAGGACTTGATTGGCGAATGAACCATCCATGACCCGGGATGGATGCCCGGTCCCATTTCCCAAATTCACCAAGCGCCCTTCGGACAGCAAAATGAGGTGATCATTGCTGGCTTTGTCACGATAGACCGAATGCACCTGAGGTTTCACTTCTTCCCATTGCCAGTTCTTTCGCATAAAGGCAGTATCGATTTCATTGTCGAAGTGTCCGATATTGCAAACAACCGCCCCAGATTTCAATGATTGCAGGATGGCCGAATCGCAAACATTCAAGTTGCCGGTAGCTGTGACGACTATATCCGTGTTCTGGAGAAGGTCGGAGTTGGTGTCTTCCACCTTGCCTGTATTAATCCCACCTTTATAGGGAGAGACCACTTCATACCCATCCATGCAGGCTTGCATGGCACAGATGGGATCAATTTCTGAAATTTTGACAATCATGCCTTCCTGTCGGAGTGATTGAGCCGAGCCCTTTCCAACGTCGCCGTACCCAATCACGAGGGCCTTTTTCCCTGACAGGAGGTGATCAGTCGCGCGTTTAATCGCGTCATTCAAGCTGTGTCGGCAGCCATACTTATTATCATTTTTTGACTTGGTGATGGAATCATTCACATTAATGGCTGGAACCTTTAGCGTGCCATTTTTTAACATGTCCTGCAGGCGATGAACCCCGGTGGTTGTTTCTTCCGTAATTCCATGAATACGGTTTAACATGGCTGGATATTTTTGGTGGAGCATCATCGTCAAGTCCCCACCGTCATCCAGAACCATGTTAGCATCCCATGGTTGGCCATCTTTTAAAATGGTTTGTTCCAGGCACCACTCGTATTCTTGTTCTGTTTCACCCTTCCAGGCAAATACAGGAATTCCCCTTGCGGCGATGGCAGCGGCAGCATGATCCTGTGTTGAAAAGATATTACAGGAAGACCAGCGAACTTCAGCTCCCAGTTCGATGAGCGTTTCAATTAACACCCCGGTCTGAATAGTCATGTGAATGCAGCCAAGAATTTTGGCCCCTTTTAATGGTTGGGAGGCATAATATTTCTCTCGAAGGGCCATCAATGCGGGCATTTCTGTTTCGGCAATACATAATTCTTTTCGGCCCCAGTCGGCTAGACGAATATCCGCAACTTTATAGTCAGTTGAGGCGGCTTTAGTCATCGTTGCAGTGCTCATAGAAGTTTCTTCCTCTTCTCAGGATAAGTAATTGAAAATACTGGGCATAAGAAGGGAGCCTTGAAATCCCCCTTACTCAAAAGGCCTGGGCGCGTAACAATTATAGGCCTGCACCTTTTCGGAGTAAATTTGCTATGTCGGTTTTTTCCCAGGTGAATCCTGGTTCGTTTCGACCAAAATGCCCGTATGCTGCGGTTCTTTTGTAAATCGGGCGGCGCAACTTGAGATGCTCGATGATGCCTCTTGGAGTCAACGGAAAGTGCTTGATGATGAGCTTTTCAATCTGCTCAACGGACGCTTTTTCTGTCCCCTTTGTATCAACCAAAACAGAGACTGGTTCTGCAACTCCAATAGCATAGGCCAATTGCACTTCACATTTTTCTGCCAATTGGGCGGCAACGACATTTTTAGCAATATATCGCGCCATGTATGAGGCTGATCGGTCTACCTTGCTAGGATCTTTCCCGGAAAAAGCGCCTCCTCCGTGACTGCCAACCCCGCCATAAGTGTCGACGATGATTTTTCGTCCAGTCAGTCCGGTATCTCCCATGGGGCCCCCGGTGACAAAACGTCCAGTGGGGTTTATGTGAAATTTGATATTTTTGGGATTAAAAAATTTCTTAGGCATAACGGGAATAATCACTTTTTCCATCAAATCTTTTTCGATTTTCTTTAAGGTGACTGCCTCGCTGTGTTGGGTGGAAAGGACGATGGTGTCAATGCGAATAGGTTTCCCGTTTTTATATTCGACGGTCACCTGTGACTTTCCGTCAGGTCGAACCCAGGGGAGAATGTTCTTTTTTCGAACTTCTGCCAGTCTTCTGGTTAGACGGTGCGCCAGGGTGATGGGCATTGGCATAAGTTCAGGTGTTTCATTGGATGCATACCCGAACATTAATCCTTGATCCCCAGCGCCGCCTGAATCCACACCCATGGCAATGTCGCCCGATTGGTTATGAATGGCGGTCAATACCGAGCAGGTACTGTAGTCGAAGCCCCATGTTGCATCGGTATACCCCACCTCACGAATGGTCTCACGTATAATCTCAGGAATTTCCACATACGCTCGTGTAGAAATTTCTCCGGCCACAAAAGCGATTCCTGTGGTCAGGATAGTTTCACAGGCCACCCTGCAGTTCTTATCCTTGGCAATGATTGCGTCAAGTATACCGTCGGAAATCTGATCGGCAATCTTGTCCGGGTGTCCTTCCGTAACCGATTCCGAGGTAAAGAGAAAATTGGTTTGTCTCATCAAGAGTTCCCCCTAACCAATTGCTTGAGTCTATGCCCAGAATGGCATGGTCTCAGTTGGTGAATAAAGCAAAACACAAAACACTTACTTTAGCGCAATTAAAACGTTATCCGCAATTTTTTGTTTGGCATTATTTGATAAACTTGAGGTTTTCATGATTTCGTTCCCTGTTTTCAACTAATGGTCAGTAAAACATAAGAGCACCGTTAAGGCAAAGTTCTCTTGAAGGAAATTAAAAAAGTGAGAGTGAAATCTTGGGGCTCAAGTACCCATTACTGTTCGTGTGAACCTCAGGGCTACCGTACATAAAGGTGCGTAATTTTTCGTGTGTGCCATGAATTTGTTATGGACAAGGGAAATGCTAGCATGAGTCTTTCAATGCATTTGATGCATATAGGATTTCTAATATTTCAATCAAGTCAAGGTGGAACGGTCTTTGGGTTGCGTACCTAGAATTCCCAGTGGTAAGATCCGCTCTTATTTCATGTGAAAAAACATCTGTTTATAAAAATTTCCCGGCGATTGAGACGAGGGCCTGGTGCCGCTTTTTTTATGGCGGAAATCTGTAAGGAGGCTTGTTGATGTACAAAACCATATATGTCCCGGTTGATAATTCCGACCATTCGAATATGGCTGTAGAACTGGGAGTACAGTTGGCGAAAATTTTTGGATCAAAGATTGTGGGAAGCCATGTGTATGCGGCCAAGATGCATGATAAGCGGTTTAAACAAATGGAGGCAGGTCTTCCGGAGGAGTATCACGACGAAAAAGAGCTGGATCGCCAACGCCAAATCCATGATTCCCTTATCACCCGAGGCCTGCAAATAATTACAGATTCGTATTTGGATTTTGTCGACCAGAAGTGCGCGGAAGCGAATATTCCTCTTGAGCGGCGTTCACTTGAGGGTCGAAACTGGAAAGCAATCGCGGAAGATATTACAAAAAATGGGTATGATTTAACCATTATGGGAGCCTTGGGAGTTGGGGCGGTGAAGGACTCTGTGATTGGGAGTAATACGGAACGTGTGATCCGCCGGATTCGTAATTCGGACATGTTTATTGTGAAAGATACCAAACCCATGAACGGCGGAAAAATTGTAGTAGCTGTGGATGGGAGCCATTATTCCTTTGGCGGATTGAAGACCGCGCTTGCCCTGGGAAAGGCTCTTAATAAGCAGGTAGAGGCCATATCGGCATTCGATCCCTATTTTCATTATGCGGCGTTTCACAGTATTTCCGGTGTCTTGAATGAAGAGGCAGGGAAGGTGTTTCGGTTCAAAGAGCAGGAAAAGCTTCACGAAGAAGTCATCGACAGTGGACTCGCAAAAATTTACCAGTCCCATCTTGATGTTTCCCGTGATGTTGCACAGGATGATGGCGCAGATATCAAGACAACTCTACTTGACGGGAAAGCGTTTGAGAAAATCATTCAGTACGTTCGAAAAGAGCAGCCATGGCTGCTTATCCTTGGACGGATTGGGGTGCATAGCGATGATGATATGGATATTGGAAGCAATGCCGAAAATCTTCTGCGTTCGGCTCCTTGCAATATTTTAATATCCAATAAGAAGTTTGTTCCTCCGATTGACACCCAGGCTGAATACACGATTGCCTGGACGGAAGAAGCCTTACGACGGATGGAGAAGATACCTGTCTTTGCACGTGGAGTCGCAAAGACTGCGATACATCGATATGCCATCGAAAAGGGTCATACCATCATCAGTAATTCAGTCATCGATGATGCGGTTGGGGATATTTTGCCCAAAGGTGCGATGGACGCTATGAAAACGTTAGGCGGTACTCTTGATGCGGCCGGAGTTGATCGGAATACCATGCAGGCAGACAATGAAGTTGCGCAGGACTTAATGGGCTCCACATTAAGCGGTATGATGTCCCAAGTGGTTGAAGAAGTACCGTCGGAGGCTGCTGCGACAATGAGCACAGGAAATAAATCGTATCTGGCTCGAATGTCGAGAGACTATTATGTCTGTGGTGGTTGTGGGTATATTGGAAAAGGGGATCATCCGGTGATGTGTCCGGTTTGTGGTCTGGATGGAGCACATTTTAAACAAGTCGATAAATCTATTTTTGATGCGGCTGCCAAAGCGGAAGGTGGCTTGGAAACACAAGTGGCCTATGACGATATCCCTATGCAGTGGACAAAAGATGCTCGCGAAGCAATTCGAGCAGTTCCCGCTGGTTTTCAACGCCGACGGGCGAAAGCGAAAATAGAAAAATCTGCAAGGAAACTTGGAATGACCACGATTACGTTGGAGTATTCCGGGGCGATGATTCAGGAAGCGGCAAGCGAAGACTACACACCAATTTTTGCCAATAAAACGGCTGGGGAGTCGGCAACTATGGACTCTGAATCCAATAATGAAAATATGGGCAACACTAATGGAACCGATCCGTATATGTGGGAGCCGGATGCCCTCCAACGATTGGAAAGAGCTCCTGCGGGATTTATGCGGGATTGTACTAAAGCGTTAATCATCAAGCATGCCGAAAAAATTGGGACCACAACTATAACTCTGGATGTGGCAAACCAGGGCATTGAACAAGCGAAAACCACCATGGAAGAAGCCATGAAAACTGGAAATGTCAAGGACATTGTGGCCAAGTTAACCGGCGCAGGAGCCCCCTCTGAGGCTCAATCCGGAGCCGGCCACAATGGGTAAATCAATCCCCGTCATCAGTTCATTTCTTAATACGCTGAGTTCGTTTGGGTCCAACGCAGTAACCAAGTTTGAAACTTTTCGTCCAGATTCAGGAGGGCCTGGAGACGGCCGAACCGTGGATGATTTTAAGCCCTACCTGGTTGCCCTCAATTTAACCAAACGATGCAATCTCAAATGCGAACATTGTTACCTGGATGCCACGACAAAAATGAGCGGTGGGCATGATGAGTTGACGACAGAAGAATGTTTTCGTCTGATTGATCAGATTGCCCAAGTCAATGCCGGTAGCCTCCTTGTGATTACCGGAGGAGAGCCGTTGGTTCGTCCCGATATCCTTGAAATCGCGCGTCACGCAGTTGAGCAACGATTTATGGTCGTATTCGGCACCAATGGAATGCTGATTGACGACAAGATGGCCAAAGCCATGGTAGACATTGGTGTGATGGGCGTAGGGATTAGTATTGATTCCCTGGATTCAGCCACACACAATGCCTTTAGAGGTTTACCTGGTGCATGGGAAGGGGCTATGGCTGGTATTGAAGCCTGCAAACGAAATGGCCTTCAATTCCAAATACATTTTAGCGCACAGCCCATGAACTACAAGGAATTGCCAGCGGTCATCGATTGGTCACATGATTTGGGTGCCAAAGTCTTAAATGTCTTTTTCATGGTGTGCACAGGACGAGGTGAAGAGCTCACTGACATCACTCCTTCACAATATGAAGAGGTCTTGAGTTATTTGGTG
The DNA here is from genome assembly GCA_030430725.1 of Nitrospiria bacterium. Lineage (GTDB taxonomy): Bacteria > Nitrospirota > Nitrospiria > Nitrospirales > UBA8639 > Nitrospira_E. Next base: position 100 of record JAUIKP010000007.1, on the reverse strand, counting down.
GAGAGTCAAGATAAATACCAGGACATGTTGGTTCGGGCGCGTTGTGCACCACATTTTAAACGCCTGGCCTATGAAAAGGACCCAAACTCTCCCATCACCA
>JAUIKP010000006.1 GCA_030430725.1 Nitrospiria bacterium | reverse complement strand
AATCGTGGGATGGGTGGGATATGCCCGACTGGCGAGAGGACAGGTCCTCGCCCTCAAACACGCCGATCATGTCCTGGCCGCCCAAGCCATCGGTGCACCGCCTTGGCGTATTATTCTCCGGCACCTTCTGCCGTTAATCATGGCCCCGCTTATTGTTGAAGCCAGTTTTGGTGTCGCCGGCGCCATCATTGCCGAAGCCGGTCTCTCCTTTTTGGGGCTCGGAGTTCAACCGCCTGCCGCATCCTGGGGAAGCATGATTCGAGACGGGACCCGCTACATGTTGGTTGCTCCCCACCTGGTCATCTTTCCGGGCTTGACTCTCATGGCGGTCGTTCTTGCGGCAAACATGCTGGGGGATTGGTTGAGAGATCGATTGGATGTGAAAGAACAGACCGCTCGACGACCGTTATAAAACAGGTCGGACGGCAGAAAGAAGGTGACTGCCGGTTTAACACCCACAGCCACCTTCCTGACTTGGGATTCAGATGACAAAAGGTCTTTGGTCGTTCAGGGTGTTTCCTTTTTTTCTGAAGGCAGCGGAAACGAGATGATGATGCCGCCCATGACATCTCCCAATTTAAAATCCCGCTTGGAACTCAACAAATGCCCGTTGTGACAATCCACGCAGGCTTTAGAGACAGCCCGATCCGCATAAATGGCTTTAAAAAACCGTTGATCCCCTCTCTTGATAATTCCACTATACACCTCATCGGGATCTTCTGCGACGACTTTTAATCCGGCCTCTTCAAAGACGGTGCTCGGCCCATTCTCCTCATAAATCGGCCACAAACTAGCCAGACGATACCGCAGCCCGGACCCACCCATTTCAACCACCCTTCCACCCATCAAGAGCATTTGCGCCGGAAGGGGAAGCGCCTTCCGTTGCTTCCAGGCTTCTGCGGAAATCACAATACGATTTTCCTGCATACGATCCACCACATGCGTCGTATAGAGCGCTCTGTCTGCAGCAATCACCGCATGAATATACCCGGCCACCACCTCTGGAGAGAAACTGACTTCAGTCCCTGGTGTCATCCGCACTTCCGCTTCATCCTCACCCGCAGCTTGAGCGCTCTCCCAACCGCCCGAGCACACCACGGCCCCAAGCACAATTCCTAAGAACAATAGTCGTAAACCCATGGTCGCCCTCCTTTCATCCGTCATTACTTCAATGAATGAATCAACATCCTGTTGCATGGCTTCAAGCGGGCTACCTCAGGAGATTTCTCCTGTTCTTGGACTATCAGTCATCATGTTCCCTTGTCTGCCGGGTGACCACTCGTGGCCCGCATGACAGCCCGTTAGGGAATCTGGCGTCTAATCGAAGGCACGATTTCAAGCCCTTCTTCCAATAACTCCAATCCAAACCTGGGATTCTCCTCAATTTCATGCGCACTCCGTCGGCCTCGTGGAGCCTCATACTGAAAATTCGCCACAGTGGCCTTTTGAGCGGTCACTGTGATGGGTTGTTCCACAAACTCCTTCATCCCGGGATGCCAGGCAGTCAGCATATAGTCCCCAGGAGGAACGTCGGTAAGTTCAAAGGTTCCATCCTCGGGGGTAATCGCATAATAGGGGTTTTCCAACACGAGTCCCCAGGAAAACATATAGGGATGGAAACCGCACTGCATGACAAACACGTTCCGGCCTTTTCGTAAATGAATTTTCTCCACCATTGGTTCACCGGGAAGGTGTTTCTTGCCGAATATTCCCGCCACCTTGTGAAACGGGTTCATCGGGAGGGGTCGATTGAACAATACCCTGGCTCCTCGCTCTCTAGCGGTTTCATATCCCTGAATATCATGCTCGACCGGATCCATGTTGACCACAGTCAGCTTGTCCCCATCGCGCAATACATTCACAAACGGAATAAATTCACAGTCGACTGATTCGATCCTGACCGTGGGTAGATTGAACGGTTTGCCTTTTTCGATATCTTTGAGATAGACCACCACATCCTTAAGACTTTGATCAGGCCCGATAATAAAATCCTCAACAATGCGCCAACCCGTTCCCGTCGAGATGGTTCCACAAAACACCGGATCGGGAATCGTCACCAGATTAAAGGCCATGGGTCTGGGCTTTTCTCCCGTAATGGTCACTTTCCCTTGAATGGTTCCCCCATCAGTCACGGTTATTTCGTCGTAGGACCAGCCCGTTTGCGCGAACAACGCTATAAGCCCGACCCCGACGATCCCTTTCCATACGTTTCGGCCCTTCATTCTTTCCTCCCACAAAAAAATAAAATGATTTTCATGCTTATGGACATTCTATCGAACCATCTTCTCAAAAAAAAGCGGGGAAGCCGAAGAGTGGCTTCCCCGCTTTCGCTAACCCTTGGAATAAGGGTATGGCTTACTTCGCGACGGTAGGAATAATACGCGGCTCGCCACTAGTCTCATCAAGAGCCGCTTGTTTAGAAGACACGGCCGGACCGGTCAATGGCTGAATCCGTTGATCCGTGTTTGGCAACACCCGAAGATAGCCCCATTGTCCCGATTGGGAATAGGGTAACCGGCCATTGCTCCAGACATAATCTCCGGGTAAGGACCATCTGCCTCCAGCCGAGGGCAGGAAGACATCCAACCCCTCCGAACCCGAGAACTCCACGGTGCTAATCATATCCGCACCGGGCAGGAAAGGTTCGAGCGGCCATTCATGCTTCTCCACCGTGAACATCCCGTTCTGCTCACTGCTGGCGCCAAAGACGTGAATCCGTACTTTGTCGCCCGCATGGGCTTCAATCACGGGGGTCACAGGATCCTGCGGGTCATCAACCTGGCACGGTTGGAACATCCGGCCCAACGTACAACCAGCTTCTTCCCGATGGAGATAGGGTTCGGCGCGATAGTTGACGCCGGTCAGCCCTGCCACATTTTGCACATAGGGCATAAAGCTGGTCCCGATGATGTTATCCTCGTCCTGGAAATACAAGGCGACATCCCGGTAGTTCACCCGGCTTTCATTTCCCTGAATAGTCCGATCCACGATCACATCGGCATTCCAGCTATTTTTCAGAGAAATATCTTCCCCGGTTTTAGGATCGCGATACTGTGATCCTTTGGGCCCGATAATGATTCCCCCAAACAGGCCGTTGCGGGGATTCATGGACACATTCCCCCAATCCCACACCAACGTTTGCGTCTCGCCATTGAAGGGATCCGCATAATAGGTGTACATCCGGGATTCACCGGGCGCCACGGTTTGATCGCCGGGGTTGTTCCCCAAATTGAGGCCTTGAGAATCTTTGGGATCGAAGGCCAGTCCGAAGGCCGAGAACGACGCGCGCCCTTCCTTCAGCTTATTCGTCAATTTGACTTGGAGACAGTCACCCACGTTAGCCCGTAAGGTTAACGGCATGGGTTGCACATCACCCGAAACCTTTTGCACCTCATCTTCGAGGACATAGATCTTGGCTTCAGGATTGCGCAATTCAATCTTGCGTTCAAAGTCCACTTCAATCGTTTCCGGGGCATTATTATTAAAGCTCATCCCCGGATGATCCAAGGCCACGACATTGAAGCTCTTGACCGGAGCCTCTTTCGGACAAACCGGTAATCGCTCCGGCATGCCTTCTTTGCCATAGGCCTTATTCGGCAAGGGCTGCAAATCATCCACCGGCTTATCTAAGACCCGAATCAGCCCCCAGGAACCTTCCGAAAACTTCGAACTCCGGCCATTAAAGAACATATAATCGCCGGCTTGATGGCGTGGACCACCCGCTTCAGGAATAACCAGGTCATACCGTTCGGCAATTCCGATATGCAGCGAATGTTTGCGATTGGCTTCTTGCGCATATCGTTCTGACCAGAACGTATGGCCGGACAATGTAAACACGTTACTTTCATTCATGGTGACATCCAACAGCCGGAACACAATGGCATCGCCCAGATAAGCCCGAACCATAGCTGTGCTGGGATCACCATGTACCACACTGCTGAAAATTTGCGATGGCTCCGGGTTATTTGCCAGTCGTTGCGCGAAAGGCTCTGACCGGAAATTGAAGGCTCCCCCGGTGGTATGCGTCCCGCCATTCAAGAACGGCATGGGCGTCATCTTGATTTTATCGTTCGGTGGCATAATGAACGACACCGTCCGACCCGCTTCCAACGCCACATCCACCGGTTGTCCTGGGGGATTGCCGGCGGTCACGATGTTCACCGTGTGCGGCACGGTATCCATGATATGCACCATCAATTCGCGGAAACTGCCGGCCACATCATGTCCCACACGTTCCACCGCATGGATATCAGCAACCGGACCCGTTCGAATCCGTTTGCCGGTCTTGGGATCGTGCCACGTCGAGCCGAAGGGTTCGGCAATCATGGTTCCCACCGCACCGTGGGGCCACGTCGTGCCACCAAAGGCATGATCGTGCCAGAACACACTGCCCACATCCGCATCTACCCAGAACCGCTGCCGCACATATTCCACGGTTACGATGTCATCGACCGGATGCGCATTCTTCAAGGGCTGGGCAAAGGTCAATGTATTGCCACTAATTTTGACAATCCGTCGCACCTCCTGGCCTTTGACATTATCCGCACCGATCAGAATCGGAATGCCCACGTGATATTGCTTGGCATTGGAAACCTCTAAGGTTTTGTCACCTTTCTTGGCGGCCTTCGTCACTTTCGCATTCATCGGCACCGGCAACCCTTTATCCGATTTTTTCTCGAATTGGGTAAACGGCCGCATGGACTGTTCATATGAAAATCCCGAAATCACACCATCAGATGCTTGATTATCAAATTGGAAGAAATGAAAATGCGTGTTGATCTTGGATGACTGGAAATTCGTGATATCGTCATCCAACCATTCACTGGTCAGCGTCCAATCGATGCAATCATAGACATTCGCCCGAACCACCAACGGGAATTTTTTGTCGTTGTTGGCTCGCACTTCTTCTTCTTCCTCATGCACAACATAGAGAAGCCCGTTGGGATCAACAATCGCCGGCTCTTTGCCTTCGGCAGCTGACAATTCTATCGGCAGCTTAATAAAATGCACATTGTAATCCTGTGATCCGGCTCGATCCGGACACAGACTCCAAGATCCATTTTCGCCGGCCTTGGCCGGTTCGACCGACCGGGTTCCATCCGGATTCAATCGAATCATTTCCAACCATGGAGCGGGATTATGATCGTTGGAGAATGGCGCACGTTTGCCGAAATGCGGTGTGAGCCAGGGCCAGGCCACTTTTCCGGTTGACGGTTCGAACCAAATGGCCCGCCGTTCCCCGGCTTTATATCCCTGCCATTCCGGCCGATATTTGGGATTTTCCCCAAGGGTCGGTTCCTTCTCGCTCATGGCCTTCGAACCATCCCACACCCAATCCATGACCGTGGCATCATAAGCCTTCATCTGACCGGCCTCATCATCTTTATGTCCGGGTTTCCCTTGATTGCTGAGCTGCATTTCCACCCAGTCTTTAATGTTGACGACGGCCGGTTCGGCTTTCCAATCACTTTTACCTTTACCCACAATTTTGAATTGCTTCCCGAACCAATTGACGGTCTTGCCCACCAGTTGATCGGAAGTCACGGGCTTGTGAATGCGGCCTAACCGGTCCGGCAACTCCCGCAAGGGAGCCATGACATCATTTTGCATACCCGGCTCTTGCAGGCTGTTATACACACGCCAGTAGCCCCACATACCGGCCACATAGTGATGCGCCACATGGCAGTGGAAAAGAAAATCTCCCGCCAACCATTGGCACAGACCCGAACCGCATTCCGTCTCCAAATCTAATGCCTCAGACGGCCCAATCACTTCCACGTCAACCCGGTCGGACTTCGTCCGGATCACCGGATATTTCACAGGGCCGTTTTGCCCCGTACTCCAGACCGGCATCTGCGTCGCACGTGGGCTTCGTTGCCACCGAATCGATCCGCCGTGAGGATGATGCGAATGGAAGACTTCCGATCCGCCATGCACGATACGGAATTTGGCTGGATCGCCTAAGTAACTGCGAGGAATCGTCGGGGCGGCATCACCAAAGGTATAGGAACTATACGCCATCGACTCATCTTCAAATCCAAAGTATTCATGTTGCACGTGCATGTTGTTGATGCCGAACGGCTCACTTCGATAATTGAGAGCCCGGGCACCCGGACGATAGGCATCGGTGAGCGGATCCCGCTGAGGCAGGAAGTCTCCATGCTTATTTACGGGGCGAAACGCTTCATCCCCGACTTCATGATAAATCAGGACAAATTCCCGAAAGTCGGGACCGTCCCCATTATCAATCATCACCTGCCAACCACTCGTGGCTTCCGTGGCCGGTCCCGTGCCTAAAGGCTCGTAGTAATTCGACCCACGGGGTTCCACGACGAAGACCCCGAAGAGTCCCATGACCGTCAGTTCCCGGTCATTGCTATAGGTATGAAATTGCTTGCCGCCTTCCTGCGTATCGGGATGGATGTACCATTCCATTTCAATCGATTCGCCTTCAGCCGCCACTGTGCCAGGATTGGTCGTCGTCGCAGGCTGCCCGGTCTCGCTCATTACCATATCCGAACCATTAATATGTAAACTCACTTCTTCGCCGAATTCCAATTGATTGCGCAACGTAATCTTGACGCAATCGCCTTGATTGCCCCGGATCACCAACGGTTGAATCCACTGGTCCTGAATGCCATTTTTCACAGCCCCCGGATCAGCATGCCCTTCAACCTCACGAGCCTCGGCATTTTTGGCTTCCTCTTCTCGGATTTTGTCAATATTTTCGGTCAAGGCATACATGTATCCGGGATAATAATCCAGCCATTGATTTAAGCTGATTTCCACATTAATGGCGGACACATCGTAATTTCGGACGGGCGCTGTCTTGGGACATAACCCTCCTTTCATGGAAACCGGCTCCACACCTGGAGTACTTGCCAGGAGGCCATTCGCCGGCCCCGCTCCATATTGGTGAATCATCGACATAGAATCAAAGGCACCCGTGTCGGCACCCTTATGTTCCATGTTCTTTTGCATTTGCTCCATCATACGTTGATGTTGCTGCTCAACCAGGGCCGCCCGTTCCGCCCGCCCTTCCATGGCATCTTCCACAATCGTCTGGCCCTTAAGTTGTTCGGCCCAACCAGGAGATTGCGCCGACATCCCCGTCTGATGGGCATGTGGAGATGAGGCATTTTCAGCACTGACAAAGGATGGAGTAGCCCAAAAGCTCCCTCCTCCCATCAGCGCCAAAAATACAGACGCAGTTAAAAACCTACTCTTGCCGTGATACATGCTCCGGCCTCCTTATTTATGGGGTGAATAAAGATCCAGTTTTAACTCTCAACCAGACAATTAATTGGTCTCAACATTTCAGTTTTTCGAAAAACCGCCCGGCCGTTTACTGAATTGTAAGTGCCGACGCCAGAATTCCCCCTTTAAGAGGTCGGGCATTCCGGAGGCCGGTCCATCACACCCAAACCAGCGTCGGCAATTATCTGCTCCGCAACATCGATGCCAATGCACACTCATCCATGCTCCAAACGGCAAAAGGCTGAACTGTGGGGGATTTCAGTAAGCAGGCAGAAAGGAAGGGAAACATGCATAACGGTGCATATTTCCAGCACGTTGGACAAACTTTTCAAGAAATCGGATGTTTCAACAAAAAATCAGGCAGTTACGTGTCTAAATTTTTGGACAATAAAAAACAGAAAATGGGGGATTTTGGGGCAATCAACTGCGAAGATTAAGAAATATGATAGTCCCGCAATTTGTTGTAGAGGCTGGAACGACTGATACTCAAGGCACGTGCAGCGCGGGTCTTATCTCCCTTCGCATCTCGAAGGGCTTGGAGGATTCTTGACCGTTCCGCTTCCTGGCGAGCGATTTTCCCGATCGAACTCAAATCGCTGTTGTCAGGTGGCAACGGATGATCAGCAAAAAAATCTTTTTCTTCAATTGTGGAATGCGGGCATGTGACGACCACCCGTTCAATCAAGTTTTCTAATTCCCGGACATTCCCGGGCCACGAATGGTGCACGAGAGCCGTTTGGGCATCCGGACTGAGCTGCATCGGCTCCCGCCCGTGCTTTCTGGCGCAGTGCTCCAAAAAATACCTCACCAACAATAGAATATCTTCTCTCCGCGCTCTCAATGGCGGCACGGTTAGCGGGAGGACAGCGAGCCGATAGTATAAATCCGCACGAAACAACTTGGTGGACACAAGATTTTCCAGAGGTTTATTCCCGGCAGAGATGACCCTCACATTCACCTTGACGGATCCATTGCTTCCCACGGGCTTGATTTCCCCTTCCTGCAAGACACGAAGTAAGCGGGCTTGGAATGCAGGAGTGGTATCAGTAATTTCGTCCAAAAAAATCGTGCCGCCTTCGGCTTCTTCAAACAACCCTTTGCGATCAGCTACCGCTCCGGTAAAGGATCCACGTACATGGCCAAATAATTCGCTTTCCAGCAAGGTTTCGGGCAAGGCGCTACATTCAACCACAATAAAGGGCCGAAAGCGTCGCCGACTCAAAGCATGAATGGTCTTTGCCACCAGTTCCTTGCCGGTTCCACTTTCCCCTTGAATAAGTACCGTTGCCTCACTCGCCGCGATCAATCGAATCATTTCCACTAATTGTTGAATCGGCTCACTTTCTCCGATGATCGTGGGAGGGACAATCTCCTGGACGGATCCTCCAGACAGTTTCAGCGGGTCGGAAGAATCTTTGTCCTGTGGAACCACCATACTCTCCCTCCCACGATCCCCCATCAATACTGCAAAATGGGTCATACCGGTCACGCTTTTCAATGGCACGGCACGAGGAAATGGGCATCCAGGTGTGGGAACAGCGGAAGTAGGACAGGGAACATTTTCATGAATACCCCTGTCAGACTGAAACAGTTCCATTCCGTGACAGGGGTCACATGGGCCCTGTGGATTGGCAGGCAGTGAACCGGAAGAAGAAATGGACGGCAAAGATGTTAATGGACAGTTTTGGGCTATTTTATTGGCTGAGGGATTGGCATACACCAATTCCTTTTGAGGGTTGAAAATCACAACCGGCTCATCCACATGCTGCGCCAGAAGCTTCAATCCTTCAATTCTCGCGCTTAAGGATACGTCAGAATCAGAATCCCGGTGCACAAACGATCCGGCCATCGTTTATCCTTTTCTTTCTCTCGTTCACGGCCTCAACCAAAAGGAATGTTCCCGCAGGGATTTACCAGACACATTTGACAAATCCACGCCTTTAAATCAGAGATACGAAGAGGTTTTTCGAAATATCCCTTGGCACCACAGTCTAGCGCTTTCGCTTTGGACTGGCTATCTCCATACGCAGTCATGACGACAATCGGACATTCCGGCGCCCCTTCCTGGAGCCGACGTAAATAGGAAAATCCTCCATCCGGCATTTTCAAATCAGTGACAATCACATTTGGGACCACCGCCTTCAGGACATTTAAGGCATCTGTCCCATTCTCTGACTCAATCACGCGACACCCTTTTTCTTGAAGAGCGTCGACGAGCAATGTGCGCATGGCTTCATCATCATCCACCACCAGAATGGTACACGATTGCCCACTGTGTGTTCCCGATGTGGTACCTGAGGGCATTATCCCACCCTTCTCAGAATCATGGCACACCCATCTCGGAAGTAGATACTCATTACACTCATACCCTCTTTCCTCATAGCAGTTGTGGCAGCAAGTTCTGGACCCCTGATGTTTATGTTGTACGTGCATAAAATTGGCCTATTTTGTCCTTAAACACCCCTATCAATGAGGGCATCCTGTGGATTTTTTCTACACACGATTGATGAGCTTTCTACGCAAACAACGTGCAATCCGGATTGGGCACAATAGAGCCTACGAATTGAAGTAAATTCTTTTTCAGACTAATCGTCCTCATCATCCTTGTCCTCATCATCAACCTCCAACTGGCCCCCACGATGGCACTTCAAACATTTAGCAAAATGCCCGAGTCGATGGGCACCCTCCCCTTTCCGAATTAGCCGTTCAACATACGAATTGTGTAGTAATGTGCCATCCTGTTTTTCGGTCCCGGCTTTTATTACATGGCAATCAGAGCAAGACGTCGCACCTGTGGCCCGAAAAATCAATTGTCCATGGGGATTTTTGACCCTACCGATAGTGATGGCCGTTAACACACCCCGATGCTCCGTATGACAAACCAGACAAGTTTGGTTGGAATGGACCGCATCGTGATGCAATTGGCGAACATCCGGTTCGGATCGAGATTGAAATGCTTCTAACGTATGACAGGCGAGGCACTTTTTCGGTGTGGCTCCTCTAAATGGTTCATGGCAGGACCGACATCTCACAATGTCAGTGTGATGCCGGCTAAGATCTCCAGGGGCCCACAAGGCTTCGGTATAAAAGGGAGAAGCCCAGGCCAGACCCACAATGATCAGGCCTGTCAAAACCCAAATACATGGCGCCACCCATGGTCGACGACATCCCATGACTTAGAAGCCTCCGAAAAAAAGGGCTCCTCCGATGTGCAATAGCGTGAAAAAGACAAAGGACCACGTTAGGGGGCCGTGAAGACATTTCCACCATCGAAGTGTCTCCTCTTGTAACGCAAGCCCATGCAGATGCGCCTCGATCGCATCCTCGGTCATCCCTTCAAAAGCCAGCTCATGCCGTCGTTCGTACAATGTTCGAAACGCCAGGTAATGCAAAGCCTGCCCGGTGATCCCACTCATCACCACCAGGACCATCGTGATAAGGGCGATGATCGGCACCAGGGCATGGAAATGCACTCCGGCATGGACAAAAATAATTAAGGGCCCAACAATCCCAAAGACGATGTGAACCTGAAACCATCCGTGTGACCAGACCTGATTGGGATACATCCGCCGTTTCAGGGGATACACAAAGGTCAGACCGATAAATACCAGGCCGGTCCACCCAACCAGATGAGCCACTTGCGTGTGACCGAAGGGCCTGTCTGCTCTCACACTTAAAAGAAATTCAAGAAAAAGGGCACCGGCTACGGTGAGAACAGTCAAACCGAGGACCAGAGATGTTCGACGGGAAAGAGACTTGATCATAAAGAATTATTCTCATTGCCCATCGCAGCAGATACAGTCATCGTTCGGAAGGGCTTTGGAACACGGGAGACGAAGGAGGGAGGAGCGCTCGTAATTTTGTTTCAATGACCTCAGGGTCCTTGATGCCACGAAATCGAACACTCCGGGTTGAATCCTCACACTGAACCACAACAGTACCGATTCCCAACATCCGGGCTATTGGCCCCTGCATGACTTCGACAGATTTGAACTTCGCGAAATCCACACTCGCCATATCCTTTCCCGAATACCCATTCCTTAGGATCACTCGCTTGGACGTGAGCAGATATTTGGCCCAATATCGAAGCACCACCACCAGCCCCAATAATATTATTGCGCCGACAACCCATATTTCCCAGCCGGGAAATCCTATCCGTAGCAGGAAGAACCCTCGCAATCCGGTCCACAGGCTAAAAAAATACAACCAGGTAAAATGCCCCCACGAGGGATAGCCCATCCAGAGAATTCGTTCGGAATCTCCTGGTTCACTCATGCCATTCGTCTTTCATGCTTAACACCATGAATATTTTTACCTCTCAAAAAAAGACTCACCTGCGACCTCTGTGCCAATGGACCCCATACGGCTGGACCCCATACCAAAGGGGTTAAAAGGAGAAGAGAGAAATGGATTCCGTTTGAGACCGGGCCATTGACGACAAACGCACCACCGCTGGAGAGTCAATTTGATGATTTCTGCCCCACTTGCAAGCGGTGGACAGAATGAACCATCGGCCAAAATAAAAAAAAGAAGAGGATTTCTGAGGGAAAAGCTGAGACGGGATCAGGACAAACAACCCCGAGGGAGAAGGACCATACCATGGCATAGGAGATCCGTGTGGAACACAGCCCTGGGACATCCTGATGGGAGAGACTGCGTCGAATGGGTGCTCGCTGTTACAACCACGTAGAGTGGAAAAATCCAGTAGACTCTTGAATAATTTCTTCAACAGCTCAGATAGGGATAACTCATGTCCCGTGGTGTTTGAAGAATGGATGGCGCACCAGACCCCAAAAAGGCCTCCATGGGAAAGGCAGGCTTTTTCCCCATTGATCGCAAGGTCTCCACAATTCGTTCCGGACGGCCCCAGTCGCTCCACGTGACATCATCAAGCTCCATGACACCCAATTGACCGGCAAGGGGTTGCAATACATCACGAGAAAAATTTCGTGTCGGCATATCCTGATACATAGCCCGGAGGGTCGACCCTTCGGTGGGAGTCCCGATTTGCCTTCGCAACCCTTCAAACCGTTCCATTATTTCAGGAAAGCACACCCATCCGGATTTCCATAGAGTCTCCACCTTGGTCACCAGCACCAGGGTGTTCCACAACGCTCCTTCCGACATCAATCGCTTGCCATCAACAGCCTCCGGCTTTTCTACAAACGATTGAATGCCACGAATAGCACTCCCTCCACTCCATCCGAGCACCCCTCCGACGGACATCCATCCATAATCAAGCTCCGGATGAGACGGACGAACGCCCATAAGAATCATTCGGTCAGATAAAAATTCTACCGCTCGCACCGCCCGACGCACTGCCGCCACAAAGCGATCTTCAGGACAGATAAAATGATCGGCAGGCAAGAGGACCACGATCGCATGAGGATCCCAGGCTCTCACGTAAGTCAGAGGCAGAAACACTCCCGGTGCAGTGTCACAATTTCGCGGCTGAAAGATCAGTGTGCCTTCATCCTGCCTTGTGCAATGATGTTCCAAACTCTGCTGATGTGTTCGACCAACAACCGTCACTTTTTTCCGTGGCAGTCCGATTTGGTCCGCTCGATCCCATGTGTGTTGCAACATCGAGCGGGTGCCGACGAAGGTGCAGTATTGTTTGGGAACCGGATATCCGAGCCACTGCAGTATGGAGGGTCGAATACGTTCCCCTTCACCACCTGCCAACACGATGGACCACACGGAGGACGGTAGGGTCTGAACAGCCATAATGGACCTCCTGGAAATTGTAAAACGTAGTTAATGGAACATGCCCCATAGAGCAACACCCTCACTCGTTTTTCCAGACACCGAAACTGACTGTATTTCAAATAACAGGGAGGAGCCGTGAATAATATTACATGTCGAATAATAAATTGAAAGATAAGCAATTGAAAGGCCAGAGTCAGAAGGAATCTTAATCCGTTGATTTTCTTCACTTTCCATCGACTCCCTCCAAACCGGAAACGTGCGGAACCAAACAGGCTGAAGGTGTGGGCCTTCATGAAGGGATAGAAGCATTTCGGAGGAACCGGTGCGCCGGCGTAATGAAGGCGTGACATGGCTGTAAGCTTATGCCTTAGGAATCTGGGTTGACACGTCCTCGACTCCTCACCTTCCAGATCCGTCAGTCAGTCCGCCATACCCGCGATAGGCCCAGGCAAGCCGCAATTGACCGACAATCTTAAGGGGAGTGTTGAATAATAATGATGTTCAAGGGCAAATTTGCGCAGGATAAGATTACGCATCAAAGGCTCCGGGTCGGTTCAAAAAAGTCCGTCCAGCAAGACCGCAGCCGTTTTTACGCGCGGAGCGTACGCTGAGTACGTGAGCACGGGAAAATGGCGAGAACGCCGCTGGCGGCTTTTTTCAACAGACCCTTAAGGTGGCGGCTAACCTGACTCCTTTTTTCCTTCCTCATTCACAAGGGAGAACCAAACGGATTCGGAGAATTCTTGTATGCCCACGACATATGGCATGAAACCAGCATATCCCCATGAGCGTGCTGCTTCTTTCCGAGGAGCTGAAAAGGAGCTGGAAATATTTTTAAGGTATCTTAAGATCAATTTATCAATTGGGTTTGACCCCTTTACCCGTCATTGGGTTTTTGACCAAAGGATCGTCTCATGAAATTCATCTCGTATGTTCTCACCTTAGGTCTCAACTTCATCCTGATCACTCCGGCGTTGAGTTATGAGGAAATCACGGTCTCCAATGGAGGCACCATTACCGGAAAGGTGACCTTGGCGGGAAAAAAACCTCCGGCATTGGCCTACAGTTTGATTACCAATCCCGATACGGACTTCTGCGGGCGCATTTCCACAGGAACAGGATGGCGTCTTGTCGATGAATTTCAAGTGGCACCGGATGGTGGCCTCCAGAATGCCGTGGTCTTTTTGGAGGGAATTTCTCAAGGCAAACCCTTTCCCCCAACAGTTGCAGCCAAAGTAACAGTGGAGGATTGCCTCTTTACGCCATGGGTCTCGGTTGTACAAAACGAACAACCCCTCCACATTGTCAACATGGATCCCATTATTCATGATGTGCAAATTTATGAAACGGCTCCATTCGGATCAAAAGTCATGCTTCATCGCCCACTCCGGCTCAATCCGTTCCATCCCAAAGACAGAATCAAGGATCACCAACACAACCCCGGAGAAGCGATGACTGACACGGTTGAGTTCTCAAAGGGCCGCAGAATTCTCTATCTGGAATGCGGATTCCACACCTATATGCAAAGCTGGGGAGTTGCGGTAGACAACCCGTATTACGCCATTACCGATGCGGAAGGCAATTTCACACTTCCTGATGTCCCCGAAGGAGTCTATTCGCTCTTGGCCTGGCATCCGGGCATGGGAGGGTTTATCAAAATGGAACTGGTGCTCTTAGCCAACGAAACATTGAAGACCAGGATGGAATTCCAAAACCCGATCGACCGGCGTATGGCCCATAATACGATGTTCTCTAATTATCGGTTTGGCACCGAGGTCTTGGAAAAAGAAGGTGCGGTCTATGATGTCCAGGCAACGCATGAGAGGCAGGACATCCTCAGCGACCAGCATGGAAAGGCCGCCAATACCCATTCAGCGCATTGATGCGGCAGGCATCTAAAGGCCTGGAAAGGACCTTGCCTGCCGATTTCTGAAAACGGCAATTGGGGCATATTCTTGATTGGAATAATCAGATCAGTCAGCTATTATCTCCTGTATAGCGTGTTCTCAACATTCACTTGGATCAACCAACCTGGCGGGTTGGGTCTAACTGAATAAGTCAGACCCCTTTCTTTTCAACTCGCCTCCTTAAAAACAAGACCCTCCCCCTTTCCCCTCTCCCTGATTATTCTTGCCTGCCCTCACATCGGGCAGGTCCAATTAACAACCAAAGCAAGGCTGGCGCCTACCGGCAAGTTACGATAGTCTGCGATTTTGTAAAAATGACGTCTGAAAGGCACAAGATATGAAAAAATCGATCAACATGGTAGCCGGGGAAAATATCCCCTATATCAACGAGGCGTTTGCCAGCCTGGGAAACCTGACTCTTCTGCCCGGGCGATCTATCAAAGCAAGCGATTTGCACAATACGAATGTTCTTCTCATTCGATCGATCACAAGGGTTGATGACTCGTTATTGGAAGGGACTTCTGTCGAATTCGTCGGATCGGCTTCAGCAGGAGTGGACCACATCGATGAGGACTACCTCAAAGCCCGAAATATCGGCTTTACCTCAGCGGCCGGATCGAATGCCAATTCGGTGGCCGAGTATGTCCTGGCGTCCTTGTTGTTCCTGGGCAAGCAACAGGGGTTTTCACTCAAAGGGAAAACCATTGGCATTATCGGCGTCGGAAATATCGGCAAACTGGTCAAGCATAAAGTAGAGGCACTGGGCATGCTCCCGGTCCTCCATGATCCTCCCCTGGCAGAAATAGGCCATCTCAAGCACCGCTCGTTAGCCGAAACGCTCAGTTGTGACGTGGTGACGCTCCATACGCCATTGACCACCGACGGCCCTTACCCAACCTATCACATGCTCAATGAGCAGACATTCAAATGGCTGAATCCATCAGCGATCTTCATCAATGCCGCCCGGGGGGAAGTCGTGGAGACCCATGCCCTGCTGAACGCCATCACACAGAAACGCATCGGCCCGGCCATCATCGACGTGTGGGAAAACGAACCCGCCATTAACTGGGACCTCTTTCAGGCGGTCACGATCGGGACACCCCACATTGCCGGCCACTCCCTCGATGGCAAAGCCAATGGCACCTTCATGATTTACGCAGCGTTGTGCAAACATCTGAGCATCCCTCCCACATGGAATCCTGTCCAGGTACTGCCCCCACCACCCGTCCCGTCTTTAACAATCGACTACCACGAGCAGTCTGATGAAGAGTTACTTCAAGAAATGGTCAGTACAATCTATGACTTGGAGGCCGATTATCATCGCATGCAACAACTGCTTACGTTGCCTCAGAAAGAACGGCCTCGTCGCTTTGATGACCTTCGCAAACACTATCCTGTCCGCCGGGAATTCCATCGAACGACTGTCACGCTCCCCAAAAACCAGGAGAGGCTACAACGCCTGCTTGCGGAAATCGGTTTTTTTGAATTCAGGGAAGACGGGTAAAACCTGACAAGGCCCGATCAACGGCCGGGAACCTGTTCGTCCTGAGTGCCCATCGGACCAGGACGTCTAACCTCCTGCCCTGAGGAAAGGCCAAAGTGCATGAGATGTCGAGCGGCCGGCAAAAGGAACGAATGCTTGGGTTCTTTTGAGATATCGTCCTGTTGTTGAAAGGGAAAAAGAGAAAGATAGACGGTATCCGCTCGTTTCTTAATCCATTGAAATCGAAATAACGTGCGGATTTGACTCGAGTACTGACCAATATTCGCTTCCTGCCAGAGACCTTCAGCAAAATACCGCCGATTCTCCCCCTCACTCAGGAATCCCGCGAACTTCTTATCGGTCACAAAGCTCACCGCCCAACTGTTCGTCCAACTCGGATGACAGCGCTTAACGTAGTCATCGACCTCAAGAAGCAACGAGGTCATACCCTCCAAATCCGTCATGATGGATTCCGAGGCAAGGAGAAACAGCACATCATGCCCTTGAGGAATATCGATTAGACCAATACGGCTTTCCAGAGACAGACAGGCTTGGTGGTCAATGACATACACATCCGGGTTGCCGGGATCGCCTTTTGGAATGGTAAGGGTATTGGGTGAACCGGCTTTGCACACAAACTTTAATTCAGACGGAGGACAATCCCACTGCAACTGCACCCCGGCTTCCTCAATATCATCTAACAAGGAAGGAATCCGGGGATTCAATGCCACCCTATTCTGAATCGATTCGCCCGGCACAAGCGGAACCATTTGTGATCCGAACCTCCCAATGGGAAGGTTCTGCTTGATAGGACTCTTGTGCGCATCCAAACGGGTGGCCGAGAGCCAGGTAGAACCATCCGTCGGATTCCAGGGCAAATCCCGAACATCGACGCTGACCGGTTCATCACTGATATTGGTTAAATGAACATGCAGCTCATACAAATGTTTGCCGGGCTTCTTTAAAAACACCTCCATCGCCAACGGCAACCGGGGCACTTCCTCAGGGTCTTCCGCCGCAATGAGTGGGGAAGGCATGAGATGGCTCAAAATCCAAAATCCACAACTTATGACAAGACAAAGAAATCGGCTCAACAATAATCCTCCCCTAAGCCGTCCTCAAAACTCCACCTAATATCGTTAGAGCACCTTTCACAGACACTCTGGGCAAAATAGGGCCTTTTCAGACAAATGGTCAAATCATTTCTGGTGCTGCGGTCAATCGTGTACATTATTTGAGCGAAACAGATTGGCGTGAAAAACCCTTTCCGCTGTAAAGAGGGGGACTCTGGAACGACCAACCCGCATATTTACCCATGCGAGTGTCGGAAGACCCCAAGAACATATTGTATCATGATTCAAGCCCATACCCCGAAACAGAAATTTTTTGTTGATACCATGCTGGGCAAGCTGGCCCGATGGCTTCGTATTCTTGGGTATGATACCGCGTATGAGCGGGACATTGCCGACGGAGCGATCGTCGATCGAGTCGTAAATGAACATCGATGGCTTTTGACCCGAGATCGATATCTGGTGAAACGGAAAGCCGTTCGAGGCCGGTTTACGCTTATTCGCAGCGACTTCGTGACTGACCAATTACGGCAGATCCGAACGGAACTTGGAATCGGGCTCGCGGTTGACGAGGAGACGGTGTGTCGCTGCGTTGCCTGTAACCACATTCTGGAAAACATCCCACCGGCTCAAGCCCGTCCACGAGTGCCTCCCTTTGTCGCCAAACAGCAGACGCACTTTACCGGTTGCCCACATTGTGACCACCTCTACTGGGCAGGTACGCACTGGAGTCATCTTCAACAGCAGCTGAAGCTGCTGAGTCAGGCGGCAACCAATCCAATCCCCGATCAATAGCTGATCTCATGGAGTCGAAAAATTCATCTTGAGGGAGGAAAATGGACATGGCGAAGCCTCATCATGGCGGCCCTGAAGATGGCAAACATTCTCCTATAATTTATTCTGATAGCCTGGGATAGTCTGTATAACCTTTCGCGCCAAGAGGCGAATACCAATGTTGCATATCGGCGGGTGCGTTCAGCTCAGCATTGCGCCTAAAGCGCTCCACCAGGTCAGGATTACTGATATACGGGCGGCCAAACGCGATTAAATCGGCGTGACCGTCTCTAATCGCACTCTCGGCCGAAGCCTTGTCGTATCCGCAATTGCCCATTAAGGTGCCATGATAGACAGACCGAAATTCGCGCAAAGTCATGGGAGGCCCTAGTTCATGGAAGCCGAAGCCCAGGCCGTCGACAATATGCAGGTACCCCAGATTGCAGGCATCTAACTGAGCGGCTACATACGTGAACTGTTCGCGGAAGTCCGGTGATCCCATATCGTTGAAATTGCCATTGGGAGAGAGTCTCACTCCCACACGCGGTGAAGGCCAGACAGCGCAAACCGCTGTGACAACTTCCTTCAAAAACCGATAGCGGGATTCAATGCTTCCACCATACCGGTCGGTACGCACATTGGTCCGCGATTGCAAAAACTGATCGATCAAGTACCCGTTGGCCCCATGAATCTCCACGCCATCAAACCCCGCCTCTTTCGCATAGCGGGCGGCTCTCTGGTAGTCGGCAACCACCAGGGCAATCTCCTCTGTAGCCAGCGCGCGCGGAACCTCATAGGCTTGCTTCCCTAGAGGGGTATGAATCCCATCGCCCTTGAGCATAATCGCGGAAGGGGCAACCGGGAGTTCACCATCATGAAAACTGCTGTGTGAAGCCCGCCCCATATGCCAAAATTGTAAGAAGATTGGCGCCCCTTCGTCATGGACCGCGTCGGTCACCTGTTTCCATGCGTCCCGCATCTTCACCGTGTACATGCCGGGGGATTCATTCCAGCCATTCGCCTGAGAGGAGATGGTGGTGGCTTCGGTAATTAATAATCCCGCCGTACTTCGCTGCCGGTAATATTCAGCCATTAAGGCATTCGCCAATCGTGCTTTTCCAGCTCGCGCTCTGGTCATCGGCGCCAGGATGATCCGATTTTTCAGGTACAGGTCACCTAATTGGAACGAGTTCAGCAGATGAAGTTGAGTCATTTTTTCCATCCAGGGTTATAGTGGGATACGGATACCTAACCCGCAATTGTGAGATTCGCATAGTCTGGGTTATATTTCATGGTGTAAGACTATTTCAATGAGGCTCAAGACTGT
Source organism: Nitrospiria bacterium (assembly GCA_030430725.1). Lineage (GTDB taxonomy): Bacteria > Nitrospirota > Nitrospiria > Nitrospirales > UBA8639 > Nitrospira_E. Next base: position 1,081 of record JAUIKP010000006.1, on the reverse strand, counting down.
CCATTCCAACCGACAGTCCGCTCATACCTGAGAGGATGATTAACATCACCTCTTGAGGTCGAAATGGAGCCGAGATCCAAAGTCGGGGGCTCACACCTCACACACACGGCGGCGTATAAACGAATTTCTGCCGAACCGATGATGGCACCTCATGAACGAACCACTACCGGGAATTTTTCACTGGCGAGTTACTCACCCCGACATCCACATTGAAGTCGACAGCTACTACGTCTCCTGCCTGAACCCGGCCTTTCTGATCGATCCGCTGGTACCTCAGGAAGGGACCGACTGGTTCAGGGAGCGGCCGGCCCCGCAACACATTTATCTGACCAATCGGCTCCACGACCGCCACTGCCGACAATTTATCAAAAACTTTGGCGTCACGGTCTGGTGCCATGAGGCGGGGCTGCACGAGTTTGCGGACGGGAGCTTGGCCGTTACGGCGTTCCGGTTCCGCGACGAATTGCCGGGCGGTGTCCGTGCGCTTGAAGTCGGCATAATGTGCCCTGAAGAGACAGCTCTCCTGCTCCCATGTGCCGGCGGAGTGTTGTCTATAGGTGATGCCATCATCAATGAAGACGGCGAACTCGGCTTTGTACCTGACACGCTGATTGGTGATGATCCATCCGCCGTCAAGCGTGGCCTGAAAGCCGCGTTCCTCAGGATTTGTCAGCAGGAGACCTTCGATCATCTCCTGTTCGCCCATGGGAATCCCATCATTGGTGGAGGGAAAGACGCGCTTCACACGTTCTGCCAAAGTTGAGCTATCGATAGCCGCCCCTCTTATTGGTGGAAACAATTCCCTTCTCCGCAATGCTTTCCACACTTGAACCTTGGTCAATATAGAACCTACCGAATTGATGGAGGAAGGAAATCTAGAAACGAAAGAAATCAATAGTAGAGGGCCGACCTTGGGAGCACGTATTGGGAGGATGGTCCCTGATGTGCCCAGCCGACAATTGTGATCAAATAAGACATTTCTTTTCCACAGCCTGGTCACCATCCTTGATATTCCCAATCAGGCCGCCAATAAACAGGCCTCATCATCATTACAATATGATTGTCTGTGGGCGAGGGCCAC
>JAUIKP010000411.1 GCA_030430725.1 Nitrospiria bacterium | reverse complement strand
GCGGCGAGAAATGGTGCCCCTAAACCCAATCCTACTCCTAAGACAAACACCCCCATGTAGACCATCAAAGATTTCATTCACGTCTTCTCCGCGGTAACAGAAGGGCTTTTGGGTCCATTCCTTTTTTATTCTGAAGACTCTGACGAAGATGAATGTTCCCGCGTGCAAATGAACGATCCCCAGTCACACGGTGTGTTTCCGGTCATGTCGTACTTTCGTTCACTTGAAATTGAAGCTTTTCAATAGTTGGGGATACCGTGGCTGGCGCCAAGATCGTTATCAGTTGACTGTTCGTAGGACATCAGTGTGAAAGGATGCCTGCAACATTTCAAACCGGGGAAAGAAGATCACACGTCATGTCTGTAATTTTTGGGAAGCATTTCAGTGTCCTGTTATTCTAGCAATGCTGTGCGAGCTTCTCAAATACCATGGAGGTAATGTGGAGATTGCAAGCAAGAGGGGGAACCTCCAGGCATTTCTTGAAGCCGACAGGAGCCTTCCTGCTCCGATTGAGGTTTGGGCCCCATCTTCAGGTCGATGAGGATGAGATGGACAAAGGTACGGAAGTTCGGACATGAAGATCTCTTTGAGGGAAAGGAATTTCCACACCATTTTCCCGAAATTTCTTGACGATGGCGCAATTAATATCGGATTGAACCTGTCTTCGGCCTTGTGGATCATCCACCCAGGCTAATAAACGCATGTTCCAGGCGGAATCTCCGAAACTCATCAGCCAGGCCTTCGGTTCCGGGTGGGGTAAAACCATAGGGTTTTCTTTTGCCGCTTCCAAAAGTGAACGGATTACGTTGTCTAAATCTGAACTGTAAGAAACTCCCACCTCAATCTCCAAACGGGTTTTAGGGTCACCGTGCGACCAGTTGATAACCGTGGAAGAGATAAATTCGGAATTGGGAACAACGATGGCAACGTTGTTCAGAGAACGAATGGTGGTGGATCGAATATTGATTTCTGTCACATTTCCCTCAGTGTCTCCCACGGTGATGCGGTCCCCAATCTGGATGTGTTGTTCGAACAGCAACATGAGTCCCGCGATGAAATTGGAGGTCAGATTTTGCAGGCCGAATCCGATTCCGACGGAGAGAAATCCAAAAATGACGACTAGCCCGCTCAAGTCTACGCCGATAACTTGAAAGGCAATTACGGTCCCGATAAGAATCAGGAAGTATTGAATGATTCGGGTTAAGGTGTATTGTGTCGCCTTGGGCATCTTGGAGCGTTTGAGTAATTGGTTGATTAGAAAACGTCGTATTAGGGTGTTGACGATCATAAAGCCACCCATGATGAACGCAAAAAATGCCAGTGACGAGAGGGTAATCGGGGTCTGGTTGACGGTGAATAAGGGATAGGTGAAAAAGTGATCTAATCCGTTCAGAACCGTTGAAAGATCCATGGTGGGGCTCCTTTGAGGTTTTTTATTTCTGCGGCGGATTTGATGAATTAACCAGAAAAATGGCAGAAAAGATAGAGGAGAACCACGCCAAAGGAGGAGCATAGAACAGATGAAACCTCCTTCTTGATATTAAAAGATTGCGAGGGGACCAGGCGGTATGGCTTAGGGTTAGGGGAGGAGATTCGTGAGGGTGAAAACTTCAATCCAAACGAGCTGAGAAATCAGTGAGATATGACAAGGTTTTTCCCCTTCGCTTTTCGTTCGAAGCTGTTCAACTCGTAAGGCAGAAGAGCTGTTTCATATTGTAAGGCATTCGGGCGTTCGTTATCGGTGATGCCGCCACTACGCCCATATGATGGCGAGACGGCCGGCAAGGCCCTGGTGACCCAATACAACAGAGCACCTGACCGGAACTGCGCTAGAAGAAGTGCGCCGATTGAGCGACTTCGCAACGAGTATCCTTCCAGAATTCTGCCCTGCTCCTCTCCCTGCAACAGAGTCGTTACTTGTCCGGCGCCAGCCACTCGCACAAGGCATGTTTCGGCGGGCTCTCGGGCCATTGCTATAGTCGCGCCTCCAGGGTGATGCAGAGGTACCAGTAGCATCCAATCAGCTTAACCGGGCCTTTTCCCAAGCTGTTCTAGTCAGGTCTGGTGAGGCGACATTGTGTATGTCCGAATGACTGGACGTTGAACCTATCTTGCTGTCGTGTCCGGTCTTTCCTTATGGCGAATCCTTGCGTCGAATCTTTCCCCCAACCAGGATTAGCAGGAGAAACGGCACAAAAAGGGGTACAGGGGTGGAGCCGCCCGTCATAGTGAAGAGGCGATTGCAGGATCAGGGAGCGAAGGGCCGATTATGAATATGGGTCCATCAATTGGCGATATTCTATGGGATTGGGGAGTTCAGATAGGAATGGCAGAAATCAAGGAAGATACAGATGGCTATTGTGGGCGGTGGAGAAAGGGTCCTTGGAATGAAAAGGTCATCATGATGATGGTTGGATGTGAGCCCCAAGGTTAGGCGTCGCGATAATCAACCCAGGTTTCCTTTTCTGCCAGGTAGGTTTGGCCTTTGAAATTGAGGCGGGTTCGCATGGTGGAAAAGCCTAATTCCCGAAGTTGATCGATGAGGTCCTTCAGGCTTTCCTGTACGGTTCGATAAACCTGAGACTGGAGATTCAGGGCTTCGTACATGACCGTTCCCGAGTATCCGCGTTCCACCCGTTTAATCGGGATCATTCGATTGAAATATCGATCACTAGGGTCCATGCCCTCCAACTGATGCTTTTCTACAACGGCATTTTTGACTCGAAAGGATAAGGGAAGCGATGTCATGTGCTCTGGCTCCGGCTTAACGATGAGTAGCGGTGTTTTTTCTTTTTGTAAAAATGGATTATAGGCCGCCTCGATGGGGGTCGCAAGCGTGGTTGACTTCCCTCAGAATCCCAACGTACCCTTCCCTACGTTTAGGAAAATACGTTTGTGAGAAAGGGGTTGTGACGAAATGGTCCGCGAGTCCTCGGGTGCCGACATTCTAATCAACCTTCCCAACAGTCTCACCGTCCTCAGAATTCTCCTTGTTCCCGTTTTCGTTGGGTTTTTGCTCTACGAATACTATGACTATGCCTTAGTGACATTATTAGTCGCGGCGTTGACCGATGGGCTGGATGGGGCCATTGCCCGTTTCACGGATCAGCGCACCCGCCTCGGCGAGTATCTTGATCCTCTGGCTGACAAACTACTCCTCATGTCGGCCATCGTGACCTTATCCGTTCTCCATTTTATTCCGATCTGGGCGGTGATTCTTGTGGTGAGTCGTGACGCCATTCTCCTCACGGGGACAATACTGGCTAATTTAACGGAAATCGACATTGATATTTCCCCCACCTGGTGGGGAAAAGGGACTACTTTTGCGCAAATTTGTTATGTCATCATCGTGATTCTCTTTGCGACGGGGCGTGTTCCTTCCGAAAGCATCATTCCCTTTCTCACGGTCATGGTCATCCTGACCACCGGTTCTGGAATGCATTATCTATTCCGGGGAATTCAACGACTCAATTCTTCAGCCAAGAAATAAGGCTAACCGGGAGGATTCAGGTGAATCGAGAGCGTGTAGGCTTCCAGTTAGTGAATGCGAAGGTAATTTCTTCAGATGATTTGTCTCAGGCGCTTGATATTCAGCAGGAAGAGGGAGGGCGCCTCGGGAGTATTCTGGTTCGGATGGGGGTTTTGTCTGAATCCACCTTATTAGAGTTTCTGAGCCAGCACTATGGCCTTGCCACCGTAGAGTTGGCCACGTGCTCAATTGAC
>JAUIKP010000410.1 GCA_030430725.1 Nitrospiria bacterium | reverse complement strand
AAAGGGTCTCCCCTTCCTGACGCTCGCTACGTCTCCGAAAAGATCCGTTCGTTCTGGTACAACACAGCAGGGCAAAAATATTTCACAGAGATCAGCCCACACTGCGGACGTTTCGATATGAATGCGAGTCGCCGTTGGATCAATACAGTTCCTCACGTAACCATCACCCGATGAGGCATCCCAGACAATCCCTCCTGTCCTTCCCGTCGGCCTATGCAGACAACATGACCAGACTCTTCGACACGAGCCGGTGGAGACATTGTCATCGCTTGAAGATATCCGCGTTTCTGAAAATGTCATGATCGGTTGCAAGGAAAAGTCACCTGGTTTCCTCTATCCATCGCACTATCGGCATAAGAGTTAGCAGTCGTCCTTGACTACAGGAGAACCCATATATTGATCCGGCCCCGCACATGCGTCATAAGCCGATCGAATATGAGAACGATATACCCGAAATTTCCCGTTCGCCTCCCTCGGAATGGTGTCCACCAACACGACCTGGAACTGCACGTCCGATCCCAGCAACCCAATCACCGGTTGAACCAACGCTGCCATCTCCTGGGCAGAGGGTGTATGAAACGGGACGACTTTCATCATGATGTATTGCAAGCGTTCCTGGGTCACCTGAAACTCTCGAATCCAGGGGACCTTTCTGATCCCCAACTCATAGGGATGAATAACCCTGTCGCCGGGAAGCACGAAATAATCGATCATACGTCCCTGGATCGATCGAATCGTCGAAAACGGTTGTCCGCATCGACAAGTTTGGCTTCCCTTTGTAACGACATCGCCAAGCTGGTATCGGATCAGCGGCATCGCAAACGAATGCAAGTCGGTGCCCACAAGCTCTCCCCTCTCTCCTTCACCCGCCGGGGCCCCATCCCGCAGGACTTCGATAATTAAGCCATCGTCACATGTGTGATACTCCCCGGTTGTTTGGCATTCCCAGGCCAAAAGGTAAAATTCGATACTTCCATACGTTTCATAGACCGGCGCGGAAAACCCGTCCTGAATCTGTTGTCGCATCATTGGCGTCAAAACTTCTCCACCCGGATTCACAAAGTGGAGTCGGAGGGACCGTAGTGCGTCGCGATTCACCGCCTGCGCGATCCTGGCCAACACGCCGGGATACCCTCCCAGGACCGTCGGTCGGAACTTCTGCAGAGCCTGGACAATGTCCTCGGGTGGCTGCATGGCATCAATGACCTTTCGCCGGGCCATTCCGAGTGTGTCCAGGATACGCTTGGCAAGCTGGCCCTGTCGTTGGATATTCCAGTTTCCCATCACATAACAAATCTTGTCGCTCGAACGGAGGCCCAACGCATGGAGCGCACGCCACCGAAAGGCCCCATGAAGGCGTTCCTCCAGCCAAGTGCGGCGCACAATAAATGGTCGCCCGGAGGATCCGCTGGAAGCGCGGGTGATCAAAGACCCCGGGTCCACATTCCGAGAGATGACTTCATCGACCGGCAAGGCTTGCAAATCACTCCTGGAGGTGATGGGCACGGCCCCTAAATCCTCGACCGTTCGGATATCCTGGGGTTTCAGGCCATGTCGATCAAAGAGCCCACGATAATAGGGCACATGGCGATAGGCATATGCGACCAACCGGCAAACTCGTTCGTTTTGAAAGGCCACAAGCTCCTCCCGTCGGACATGCGGATGGCGAAGCATGGAATAGAGCGTGGACACAGGATTGGCGGCAAACACACTCATGCATCTCACAAGGGACGGCACCCTTGAACAAATAGGTCATCCCATAATTGAATATTGAGGACACCGATTAACTCTCTCCCGAAATTCCCCTTGCCGTTTTGATGTTGCTGAAGTATGTATTGAACATTATGAGGATTGAAATACCCTTTGGTGTGGAGCCTGTTTTCGGACAGAGCGTCTGCGACAAATTCCGGCAGACGGCCTTGCCATGGCCAGAATGGGGCGGAAAGCCCCCTTTTCTTTCGTTTCAGAATTTCCGCCGGTAAGACACCCTCCAGTGCCCATCGAAGAATATGCTTTTCCTGAAGCCCTCGCATTTTCAGGTCGGATGGAATCTGGCTGCATAATTCGACAAATTCATGATCGAGGAATGGTACGCGTGCCTCCAGGCCATACGCCATGGAGGCGGCATCCAGGGTTCTCGTGATGAAATCCGAAAGACGGACATTGATATCCAAATACTGTAATTGAGCAAAACGACTCCATCCTTCAAAATCCTTTGGAAGAGAGAAAGGCGGTTCTGAATCGGTGGAAGAAGTATGGATGTTGCTAAGGTGATCGGAAAAAAGATCATCGTAACTTCGGTGGGAGGCATTATCGATTATTTGGGTGTATCGAGACCGGTCCATCGTGGCGGGGGCGGCGAATGCCCGGCTTGATCGGGAATATTTTTTCCTCAGGAACGGGATGTTTGCGATGAATTGACGCACACTGAGGGGAAGATCGATGAATGGTTCAAGCAACCGCTCAACCCGGTACCAAGGGTAGCCCCCGAATATTTCATCAGAGCCCTCCCCGGTCAAGACGACTTTCACCTGCTGCGCCGCCATCCTGGCAAGCAACATATGGGGGATGCCCCCCGCTGAAATATTGGGATCTTCACGATGCCAAATCATTTCCGGCAATAGATCAAAATCGGCGGTGCGGCAGGTGGTGATGTGATTGCGGAGATTGTAGCCCGAGAAATCTGTGAGAATCCTATTCGGACCTATCTCATTACACAACGGATCTTCAAACGCCGCGGAAAAAGTGTGGATAGGGACCGGGATTTCCCGACTCATCAATCCCGCCATAGCACTTGAATCGATTCCACTGCTCAAATAACAACCTAATGGCACATCGCTTCTGAGGTGAAGGCGAACGGACTCTTCAAGTTTTTCCCGCACCGCCCCCGCCCATTCCAGGGCGCTTCGTCGAAAGCCTTTCTCTTCCATTGATGGAAAGGAAAGATCCCAATAACGCTGGAGCGTGATCTTTCCGTTTTCATGGATAAGATAATGCGCAGGCGGGAGCCGCCGGATTGAACGCAAGAGGGTCTTCGGCGCTTGAACAAACCCAACCGCAAATAACTCCTTCATGGCACCGGCATCAACCTGACGGTCAATACGACCGCTTGCAAGGATCGACTTCAACTCGGAACCAAAAAATAGAGCACCGGGTTTGATGGCATAGCTAAGGGGTTTGATACCGAACCGATCTCTGGCCAACATGAGACGACGATGACAGGAATCCCAGATAGCGAAGCCGAACATACCTCTCAGAAAATCCACACAGCGCACCCCAAAATCCTCGTACAAATGGACAATGACTTCGACATCCGAATGTGTCCTGAAACGATGACCGGCAGCTTCGAGATCCTGACGCAATTCCTTGTAGTTGTAGATCTCTCCATTGCATACCACGGTGACAGAGTTATCCTCATTGGAAATGGGCTGATCGCCGGTTTCCAAATCAATGATGCTCAGCCGACGAAATCCGAAACCGATACCTGGTTCAACAAAGTACCCATCCCCATCCGGTCCACGGTGGGACATCATGTTTGTCATATGATGAAGCATATCCCGATCGACCAGCCTCTTGGGATCGGCATACACCACGCCGCACAATCCGCACATAGGTACTCCTACTTTTGTGTGTCGCGTACCTCTTAGCCAACCCTCGGTGAAATATGTTTGGTCGGGGTCCTAGTTGGGGGCTTTCAAATCAACGACTGGCTACAGTCGTATTCCTATAGTCAGAAACA
>JAUIKP010000409.1 GCA_030430725.1 Nitrospiria bacterium | reverse complement strand
CCCAAAGCCACGCGGCCTTCACCAGCCAGGCGCTGAACAGTTTTGATAATATTCTGCTGAGCGGCCTCCACATCACTGAGCTTAACCGGACCACGAGTCTCCATATCCTCCTTGAGGGATTCCGCCGCTCGACTGGACATATTTTTGAAAAATTTCTCCCTGAGCGGGCCATCGATCGGTTTCAGAGCCAGAAGCAATTCTTCCTTACTGACTTCACGCAGGACTTCCTGCATCCCACGATCATCGACATTTTCCAGATCTTCGAACACAAACATCTTCCCACGGATTTCTTCCGCAATTTCGGGATTTTTGCTTTCCAGTGAGGTCAGTATTTCCCCTTCCACATTGCGTTTCACGGAATTCAGGATTTCTGCCACCAGGCCAGTCCCGCCCACGGCCACCGCATTTTTGGAAGACCCCAGACGCAATTCCTCCTGAAGCACGGCATTTAATTCGTCCAACATGTTGGGCGAGACTTCTTCTGTGGTCGCTAACCGATAGACGATGGCATCCCGTTTAGTCGGGGGGAGCAATGACAAAATCTGAGCCGCGTGATCGGATTCTAAATTAGCCAGAATCAAGGCGCCTGTTTGAGGATGTTCAATGGCTAACAAATTCGCAATCGATGCCGCATCTAGGGATTTTAAGGTTTCAAATCCGGCATTCTCCGACGTGTTCAGGGAACTCAGGATTCGACGGGCTTTATCTTTTCCCAAAGCCGCATTGAGAATTTTTGAGAGGTAGGTTTTGCCTTCCACCGACAGACCGGATGTACCGGCCAATTCCCGAAATTCTTTTAGCACCATTCGATGTTCGTCCTGCCCGACATTGACCAACGCACCCAAATACGCGCCAATTTGTCGGATGTCTTTTTGGTCGAGGACTTTCAAGACTTCCACCGCAGCACTTTCCCCAATGGCGAGCAACAAAATTGCGGCCTTTTCATATCCGGATAGTTGACTATTCACGGATTAAACCTTTTCCCCTTGCTCTTCTTTAATCCAGGTTCGAATCACTTGAGCAGCAGAAGCCGGATTATCCGCCGCCAGCTTAATGGCTTGGTCCTGTGGGGATTCGGAAATTTCCGCTTCATACTCGGTCACCGTGGCCGGAAATCCTTTCTGTGGCAGGGCCACCGCTGCCACGGTGGGTTTGGTGAGATTCAGCGCCATCGGTCGAACCACAAACCACAACACCATCACACCCAGCAGGAAAAAGAGGACGGGCTTCAGGAATCCACCCCAGGTAGCCAGGAAGGACTGCACACCGGCGGTCATACTCTCTTCCCCCTCAAGGATGGAAGGAGATTCAAATGGCACATTGATGACTTCAATTTGATCCCCGCGCTCTTCGGAGAATCCGACCGCTTTTTTCACTATTTGGACGAGATTCTGGATTTCCTGTTCGGGCCGCGGCACATATTTCTTTTCAGCGGGATTCCCGGAGGCTTGTCCCTCAGCGCCCTGACCCTCCTCATAGGTCCCATCCACCAGGACCGCCACGCTTAACCGCTTAATAGCACCGGTCGGTTCAATAATTTTGCTCACTTTTCGATTGACTTCATAATTCAACGTTTCATTTTTTCGTTTGGCTTCTTTTTGCTCCGTTCCGTTTCCAGCCTTGAGCTCGCTCGGCACATTGCTCCTGACACCAGGAACACCTGGCCCGCCGTTGGTCGAGCCGGATTCCAGCACCTTTTCTTGACTCCGGTTTTCGCTGCGTACCACCTGGCTATTGGGATCAAAACTTTCTTCGGTAATTTCGACTTGCCGAAATTCCAACGGTGCGGTGACCCGTATCACAGACTTGTCCCGGCCCAAGACTTGGTCTAACATCGTCTGCACTCGTTGCTCCAGATCCCGTTCTACCCGTCTTTGCGTTTCAATTTGAGAAGCCGTCAGTTGGGCGTCACTATCCGCAGAGTTTTGACTGAGCACCTGACCATGATTGTCCACGACCGTCACCTGGCTGGGTTCTAAGCCTTCGACGCTACTGGCCACTAAATGCACAATCCCCTGCACCTGCGTACCACCAAGAGGTGCCCCACGCTTGAGCGTCAAGACGACCGCAGCCTGAGCAGGTTTTTGTTCCGTCGCAAACAACCGTTTCTCCGGCATCACCAAATGGACGCGGACCCGCTCAACTTGCGATAATTGACCGATGGTCCGGGTCAGTTCTCCTTGAAGCGCTCGCCGATAATTCATCTGTTGCGTAAAAGGCGTCACACCCAACCCGGTTCGGTCGAATATTTCAAATCCCACTCCAGCCGATTCAGGCAGTCCTAACGAGGCCAGCTGTAGTCGTAACTCATGCACCCGTTCGGCCGGTACTTTAATCGTATTCCCGCCTTCACCTACTTCATAGATAGCGCCTTGCTTGCCAAGCTCTTGGATAATCGCTCGCGTATCGTCGGGATTGAGGTGGGAGAACAGGACCACCAATTCCGGTGCCCGTCCGACCATCATCAACATCGGAATGGTTGCCATGGCTAAGGCCAGGACAACGACCACACCAATCCGTTGCGTTAAGGTTAAGGCTTGAAAGTTACCGAGAAGACTGTCCATAGGATTAATAGGTGTTGCTCATCCCTCCCGACTGAAAAAATGTGGCCTTTATGCTTACGCCGATGGATCGTTGATGAGATCGATACAGGATCTCTGTCATTCGGACCTCCGCCAGAATCGCCATCCCCGTCAATTCAACCTTTTTCTTACACTTGCATCCGCATCACTTCCTGATAGGCATCAATCACCTTATTTCTAACCTGCATCAGGAGTTTGAACGATAAGCCGGCTTTCTCACCGGCAATGACCGCTTGATGAATATTCACGTTCTCTCCTCGGGCAACAGCCTCTTCTAGACGTCCGGCTTCATGCTGTATGGTATTGACGGACTCCACGGCTTTTTTCAAAAGTTCGCCGAACCCTTGATCCTGACTTGGTGGGCCTTTGAGCGGGGTCACGCCAAACGGCTCCGAAATACCCTCAATGCTTTTTATCGACACATACTCCACAGCCCCTTCCTCCTTGTTTCACGATTGCAAAACTTTAGCGACCCATTTCCAATGCCCGAAGCATCATCGTCTTGCCGGTTTCCATTACGGCTAAATTGGCCTCGTAAGCCCGGGTCGCCGACATGAGATTGACCATTTCCTCGATCGGATTCACATTGGGAAGGTGTAAATACCCTTGTTCATCCGCATCGGGGTGACTGGGATCGTATACGGTCCTTAACGGTCGATCGTCTTGGATCACATCGGTCACCTGTACGCCGGATGGACCGGACCGGTCGCCAAAGGCATTGGCAAATACATTAGAAAACTGCTGCCCTGCTGGTGAAGCTTGAAACACAACGTCCCGTCTTATGTATGGTCCCCCTTCCGGCGTCCGGGTGGATTCCGCATTGGCCAAATTGCTGGCAATGATATTGAGCCGCTGCCGTTGTGCATCCAAGGCAGACCCTACCACCGCAAACACACGATCAATATTCATCTCAACCCCCTTTTTCCGACCCACATCTCACATCTTCCCATCCTTCCAACCCTCCCCATCTTCACCAACTTCCCGTGGCACTCGCCGCCCTACTTCCTTGAAATCAGCGGATTACGTGTCGTCACCTCAATATTGTTCACCTACCGCCACTACCCCCATCAATTGCTGCATTCCACCCATCAAAACGACCCTTTAGGAATTGACTGACCGCCATATACATCAAGGTATTTTCCGCCATTAGAGACATTTCTTTTTCCAAATTC
>JAUIKP010000408.1 GCA_030430725.1 Nitrospiria bacterium | reverse complement strand
CTAAAAAAGAGCGAAATACTGTGGTGTGTGGTCAGGTGGTAAGTTCGACAGTGGCCTCAGAAAGTTGTCCTTCCAAATAGGCCTGAATCTGAGTGAGATGAGCATGGGAAGAGGCTTCAAAGCGAAGGACCAATGCTGGTTGGGTGTTCGAGGCTCGAATCAAACCCCACCCTTCGTCAAAAAGGACACGAATGCCATCAATGGAGATGATGTCACGAATGGGCAACGTTGATGTTTTCGAATTTTGTGTGTTGGCCACGTGCTTCAAACGGTTTTTGACGATTTCGACTAATGAAAATTTTTGATTATCCGAACAATCAACCCGAATTTCAGGGGTCACCACAGTTTGAGGAATATCAGCCAACAGCGACGACAACGGCTTTTTCCGCTTCACAAGAATTTCGATTAGTCGACAGGAGGCATAAATAGCATCGTCATATCCATAATATCTATCGGCAAAAAACAGATGACCCGACATCTCTCCGGCAAGCAAAGCCTTTTCCTCTTTCATTTTGGCTTTAATGATGGAGTGCCCAGTCTTCCACATAATACCCCGTCCACCTAGCTTTTGAATATCGTCATACAACCCCTGCGAGGCTTTCACTTCCGAAATAATGGAACACCCCGGATGATTATCCAGCACCTCCCGAGCAAAAAGGAGTAATAACTTGTCCCCCCACATAATTTGGCCCTGTTCATCGATTACGCCAATTCGGTCAGCATCACCATCGTACCCGATTCCCACATCAGCTCCAGTTTCTTTGACCTTTTCAATCAGATCCTTAAGATTATCCGGCACAGTGGGGTCCGGATGATGGTTGGGGAAATGACCATCTAAATCGCAATACAATCCGGTTACATCGCATCCCAATTGCTCCAAAGCTTCTTTGGCAAACAGAGAAGCCGCCCCATTTCCGCAATCAATCACCACGCGAAGACCCTGGGCACTCACCAAGGAAAAATGTTCCTGTAAAAATTTGAGATATTCAGGAATGATGGATTGCGTTAAAACTGTTCCTGTCCCGGATGCGAACTCACCGCTCTCATAAATTACCTGTAGTTCTTGAATATCAGCCCCGTACAATGCTTCCCGGCCTATACACATCTTGAACCCGTTATACTCAGCAGCATTGTGACTGCCGGTAATCATGATGCCCCCGTCAACATCGCAGGAAAACAGAGAAAAATACAGTAAGGGGGTCGCACATAGGCCAAGATCAAGTACATTTACTCCTGAACGAGTCAGGCCGGCAACAAGATGATTCCGAAGTGCTGGTGAGGTTAGACGGCCATCCCGGCCCAGCGCGATAGTGCCAACTCCGCGGGCTTTAGCCAGGGTGGCGTAGGCACGACCGATTCGCTCAACCACATCGGGTCCTAAATCGTGTTCAACAATCCCGCGAATGTCATATTCTCGAAAAATTCCCATCAAACTCTCTTTCCTTCCGAATCCCGCCCAATGGGTCGTAATCGCCCAAAATCGTCCTGAAGTCGAACGATATCATCTTCTCCAAGATAGGGCCCATTTTGAGTTTCAATAATCTCCAATGGGATCTGCCCCGGATTTTCTAAGCGATGCGGAATTTCCTTAGCTATCCCCGTACTCATTCCCGCCTGCAGGTCGTAGACTTCTTCACCGCGAGTCACTCTGGCCGTCCCTGCAATGACCACCCAATGCTCACTGCGTTGATGATGGAGTTGAAGGGAAAGCCGTCTTCCAGGAGCAACTTCAATCCGTTTAACTTTATATCCCTTCCCCTCTTCCATGACGGTATAGGAACCCCAAGGACGATGCACGGTTCGATGTTCTAAATGTTCAGGGGCACCCTGTCGCTTCAATAGATTGACAATGGCTTTGACATCTTGTGCGCGATCCTTCGGACAAACCAGTGTGGCATCGGGCGTATCCACCACCACCATATTGTTCAGGCCAATTGTTGCTACGACCCTTCGATCCGCAAACAGCACGGAACCGCGGCTTCCCAGATCTAGAACATTCCCATTCCGGACATTTCCATCTTTATCCAAAGGCACCACTTCTCCCAAACTGCTCCAACTCCCCACATCCGACCAACCAAAGTCTATGGGTATCACCACGCTATGAGAAGAATGCTCCATCACGGCATTGTCAATGGATAGTGATTCGATTTTGGCATACACCTTCCGAAGATGGGAGGGAAACTCCTCACTTCTCATCTTGCATTGCAAACCTGTCAACAATTTGGATAACGCCGGTTGATGAAAAGCTAATTCTGATAAAATCTGCGAGGCTTTCCAGACAAAAATACCGCTATTCCAAAAATAATTTCCCGATCGATGATATCGTTTGGCTGTTGCAAGGTTTGGCTTTTCAACAAAGCGGGCCACCGAATATCCGATGAAAGGGCCCTTGGCCCCGACCCTCATTCGCTTCGCAGGCTGAATATAGCCATACCCGGTTTCAGGGCGAGTCGGCTGAATTCCAAAGGTCACAAGATGCCCACCCGTTGCCAGTTCACTTGCAAATTGTACCGCCCGCATAAATTTCTTGGAGGCTTTCACGACATGATCTGCCGGGACCACCACCATTACTGCTTCAGGATCTTGGCGTATCAATTGTAGGGCCGCTAGCGCGATCGCCGGTGCCGTATTTCTTCCTTCGGGCTCAAGGATGACATTTTCAGCGATGTCATCTTTCCACTGATTGAGTTGGAGTTTGATGGACTCCGCTTGAACAGCGTTGGTGACGATGGCCATCCGATTCGCGGGAATCTTCTGTAATAGACGCTCAAACGTCTGTTGCAGGAGGGTTCCTTCTCCCAAAATTCTCAACAATTGCTTGGGAAATCGTTCCCGACTCAACGGCCAAAACCGGGTACCACTCCCACCCGCTAAAATCACTCCATAAACATGAGGGTTCATATTGGGTCCTTCTCCTCCAAGGGTTTCAAACGGTCCAATGAAACGGACGGAAGACCATGCTCAATTGACTTCAGGTTATCCGCTCATAAAGGAAAGTTATCGGAATGAGACATACCACAATCCACTAAATACTTGTACGCCTACTGCGGGGTTTTCCCAGCCAAAATTTTATCGATAACTTCCCGAACGGCTCCCTCACCTCCGTTTTTTTTGCAGACATAATGCACAACCTGACGGACTTGCTCTACACAATCCGCAGGAGCTGCGGCGTATCCCACAGCTTTCAAGGCTTCCACATCATTCACATCATCCCCAATGTAAGCCATTTGTGCAAAGGGAATCCCGTATTTGTCAGACAGATGGCGGAGAATGGCGACCTTATCCTTCGCACCTTGAAAGACTTCGGGAATGCCCAGTTTTTTTCCCCGGCGAGCAACAATTTTGGTGTTTTCCATGGTAATGATAGCAGTGATCAACCCTTGGGCCTGTAAGAGTTTAATCCCCATGCCATCACGCGTGTGAAATTTTTTGAATTCCTCGCCCGACTCCCCATAGTACATGCCGGCATCGGTCAGCACCCCATCCACATCCGTTGCAAATAATTTCAGCGATTTAAAAACCTTCTCTTGTCTATTTAACGACTGTGGGGAATCTTTTTTTTTGAGAGAACGAACTGTTTTGGTCCCTTTCGATAGAGAAGCGATCCCGCGGTTTTTTCTCACCGGTTCATTTCTACCTTTCTATTTCACATGTCATATCCAGTGAATCCTAATGATACGTTTCAGTTTAAGACAGGCCTTCCGTTAAGGCCATAGGAGGGATAGAATACATAGGCAGCCAAATTTAACAATCAATCGTCCATTTTGTATTG
>JAUIKP010000407.1 GCA_030430725.1 Nitrospiria bacterium | reverse complement strand
ACCACCATGCGCGGGCATCATTCGATAACTACCCGGTTCACAGCACTCCCCCTCCGTCTCGTATTGTCCCTCAAGAACAAAATGTTGAACGATGCCACGGTGGCTATGAGGCGTAATCCGACCACCGGCAGGAATCCGAACCAGCATGGTCTTGGCCCCAAGCGACGGGTCTTCCCGAACAATCTTGACGTCTGCAGGTCCGGGGAACTCTTGAAGTTTCTCCCACGTCATCTTAGGGGTATGGTGAATGATTGCTTTGCTCATCAGTTTCGTCTCCTTTAATTTCAACAGAAGTGGCTCTTGAAGACCTCTCACTTTTTTTAAGAATAACTCCACACAACGACCTCGCTCCGGATGGCCGAATTCAAGTTATGGAAACATCCTTGCGTTCCTCCCGAACGTTCTGTCCTTTCCATAACAAGACGATGCCATTCTCTAAATGACCTTTAAGGTTTGGAGGAGGAAAATGACGGTGACCAGGCAATCTGGCCGTTTTCATTAAAGAGGGTCAGGGTAGGACTTCCATCCAGCAACACACGGAGCCGTGCACGTGGAACGTCCTGCTTGTCTCTGAGAGTAAGGGAAGGCAATCCATCCGGCTGCAGATCCAAAGCCGCTCTTTGCTTGCAGCCTTTATCGTTGAGAATCAATGCCGGCTGTGCTTCATTAAAGACACCGAGGAACACACGGTTATGACAGGATTCATCCGCGAGGGTCAGAGCCGGCAATTCCCCGTTCCACAGAAGGAGCGTGGCCCGGGGTTGGCCATCCTTCGTCACGAGGCGGAATTCCTCCGCCGTCACCACTTTCTTTGCCTGCTCTGTTTCCTCGGCCGATACTCCCGAATTTATGAAAACAAGGTTGGACAGAGCCCCACCCATCATCCCTGCAAAAAGAGTCGTCATGATTAATATGCCAAACTGTCGTCTATTCATTTCCTCTCCCTCATTAAGTTTAGATTGTTTGACCGATCTTTCCCCTCACAAGCCGGCCTGGAATAGGCCAGCCTCCATTTGCGCTTTTGGCATCGTTATCCGGAAAGAACGGGGGATCTTTACAGTCCCCCGTTCCCTCATTGCCAATTAGTTCGGTTGCGGAAACTGCACACCAATCGATTGTGGGAACGTCACGGTTCCGTCCGGAAACGCCTGACCTTTTTGCCACAGATGATAGATGACCCCATCGGTTTTTCCTGCAGCTTCGGCAATTTCTTTTTTCTTGCCCTCATCATCGACATCGAGGATAAACAAGCGACCGGTGTCAATCTCCTCTTGATGATCATGAAAATACCGGTGCCATTGGATTAACGGAAGCGTTCTGGAAGCCTTCTTGGCCACGAAATATTCCACGGCGACGAGCGGAGCATTGGACTCAGTGGTCTCAAACAAGAGACACTGAAAAATGGTGTCTGAAATACCCTTACAAAAGTGGTGGAATGGACCACCAATCTCTCCATTGGCCATGAGATGCGGCGCTTGGACATGAAGATCATAGCCATCGGCGGGTCCATTATCCCCACTTATGGCTGGTACAGACATTCCCCCCATCATCCCAACAGTCAACACACTCGTCAGTCCAATAATTCGGATAGCATGAGACATGGCAACCTCCTTAATGAATAATGAATGTAAATTATCATCCCTCTCCCCAAGTGAGGATTTTTGCAGCTTTCGTTTTACAATTCGTCATTTCCGACATCTGTTATCGGAAATTCATGTTGGGATCCGGTGGAGTAGGTCTCCTCTTACTTCCGGGGATGACAAATAAATTCTTTTTCATTCACGACCTGTTCAATCAGGAATCCATCCTGACACACCTCATTTCCGCTGACTTTCAGCAGGAAACCATTCAGGAAATCCTTCATTTTGACACTCCCGTTTTCTCATCCTGCAGACAAAATCTGACGTTCAGCTGCTGCAACACACGTGGGATCGTGCGGACCACCTGACGCATTCGAAACAGAAGATGACGAGCATTTGCTCAGAACCATTTTCGAGAAGTGGTATTTCAGTCGGAGAATGGATGGTGTGGCAAAGTGATTGGACAACCTTACACCCAAAACCCTTCTCAATATTTTTGGTTCTGCGAATGCAAGCAGAGTGAACTTGGTTCAGTTCTTCTAGCCATTTCGCTCACTTGATTGGTGTTTCCTTACGCTCTTTTCAAGTTCGGTACCATTATGAAAATTTCTTTTATATTGGGATTCTGACGTCAGGCATCATTTTCCGATCCTCAAACCGATGACCCATTTGGCTACAAAAATTTTTGCATGGACGTGGCAAATATCTACAGTGATTTTCGTGGGATATATAGAAAACGTGAAAAGGATCAGCCCAACATAAAGTGGGGGATGGGTCTTCCTCCAACATTCGTCTGGACATTCTTCTAGTGACAGGCACATCAAGGGGTAGAAATCGTTGGCATGCTTTAAGCACCAGGGGAAAGGGAGGAAATCACTGTGTCTTGGGGGGGTCGGTTGTAAGTTTCCCTGACTGGCCAAAAGATGGGAGGTGCTTCACATGCTTGATGACCACACTAAGGCCATGGTTCTGGAAGCGCTGATGGATGAATACAAAGCGCGGGCCTCCTATCGCCTCGTGCTCAACACATTCGGTGAAATACGGCCGTTTAGCAAGATCGTAAAAGCGGAGGAAACCCATGCGCAGGCCCTTGAACTTCTATGCAAGCACTTTGGAATTCCGTTGCCCAAAGATGACTGGGAAGAGAAGCTTGAGTCCCCCTTGTCCGTGCTCGAAGCCTGTCGGGCCGGCATTCAAGCGGAACACGACAATATCGCGATGTATGACCGATTTCTCAAGCAGACGAAGGTGCCTGAAGTTCTGGCATTATTTCAACGCCTGCAGGCCGCCTCACGCCAGCACCATCTTCCAGCATTAGAACGCTGTGCCGCCCGAGGCGGTCAGACCGGAAGAAGAGCGATGTCGCTTGGTCGATTACGAGCCGGTCGGCCCGGTCGATATGGAAGGCAGAGCGATGACAAACCGGGTCCACACCATTTGTAAATGCTGCAATTTTCCCATTAAGGGAGGTGATGAACCATTTGTGATAAACCGAATCTTCACCGGCTTGTCATTATGATCCAACGGCGAAGGAACATTCCTGCCGTTGAAGACGTCAAGAACTTGCGGAATGCTTCGTTTCACTCTGGATGACATGGTCTTCCAGAGCTTGCGTTACTAGACCTCAGAATTTTTTAAACATTGTGACAGCGTTTCGCCCATCCTCGCGCCTCAAAAATCCTGTAACACTCCCCCACTTCATCGGGATTAGGTTTCGAAATCTGAGTAGGACGGTCACTGAACCGGGGACGCGAGGCCGAATAAATGCGTGGGCAAGAGGCTGGGCTTTAACGTGTGAGCTCGACTCGCCTAGAGTTTTCCTGGCCGGCATAGTGCCAAATCGGAGAAATATACACCAACACCAAATCCCTATCCCAGGCTAACGCCCTTCAGCGACTGTGTATTAGGCCCGTTCAAATCTAAATTCATTTCCAATCGAGGGACAAACGTGTGGACAGAATACGTTGGCCAGGACCTGCTGATGACGAAATGGTAGCAATGCGGGTTTATTGGGACAAAGGATATCCAATTTGCCCGGGACCACGGTCCTGGAACCGTTCAGCCGGAAGTGGTGGTGGTCGGCGGTGCAGAAAGCAGTGAAAAAAAGCGGGGGAGAGGTTGAGGAAGTAGGGGAGGTGTCGTTTAATGGTGAGCGACACACAACACAGCACGCATATGAAATACCAAATTCCTCAAAT
>JAUIKP010000406.1 GCA_030430725.1 Nitrospiria bacterium | reverse complement strand
GAATATGAAAGGTCTGAAGGAGCGGTTCCGAATTGCTGACACGGAAGGAGAATCCTATGGGTGACACGGTTGGAATTGATCACATTACCCTTTGTGTGAATGATCTTCATGCTGCCGAACACCTGTTCAACAACATTCTGGGATTCCGAACGATCTGGTCTGCCGACGATGTGGGGTCTGATCGATCAAGCATGGATACCATTGTGGTTCAACGAAACAATATTCGAGTGGCCCTCATGCAAGGCCGGGATAAAACCGGTAAATCACAGATTACCGAGTTTGTTGAACGGTTTGGGCCAGGTATTCAACATGTCGCATTGGAAGTTGACGATATCGAAACCGTGTGCCAGGAATGGGAGGCTCATGGCGTGAAATTTAGCGGACCCGTGAAGGAAGGTCGGGATGGATTCGGTCCGCTCCGTCAGCGTTTTACGTATCCACTGTTTCCCGGCAGTGGAATTTTCTTCGAACTGACTCAGCGAAAACAGGGCCAGGAGGAGTCCAAGACTTTTGTGAAGGGCACGGTCGAGTCCTTATATCAGGATATTGAACGGGATCAAACGCAGGGCGTGGAACACACTATTATTGACTTTGGGCATATCCCCTAAGCAGCCATGACCAAGGCGGGTTCATGCTGACAGAAAGGACCCCATGTACTTAACACGGAAAGGTGAATCACCCCGGCAAGCGCACGTCAATATTCCCTCAGGGCTCTATGAAGAGGAACATGGCCGCCAAGGATTTGCGGGTCCGGCTTCCCATCTGTATCGGGCGCATCCTCCCACCAACTGGCTTCGTATCGATGGACCTTGTCGACCTCGCGCCTTCCAGTGCATCGACCTGACCCCTCCGGATTTTTTATCCAAAGAGGACCGACCGGTTGAAATTTTACGAAGTCCGGATGTTCGTGTGTCTATTTCCCGTCGGAAAGAAACGATGCCGTATTACTTTCGTAATGCGGATGGCGATGAAGTGCATTTTGTGCATAAAGGGCGTGGTCTGCTGGAAACCGATTACGGTGTGCTGACGTATGAACCCGGAGACTACCTGGTCATTCCCAAAGGAACGACGTACCGGACGGTTGTGGAAGAAGACCCCGGTGTCATGTTGATCATCGAAACGTCTGAACCTGTCATGCTGCCGGAACGGGGTTTGTTGGGACAGCATGCCCTATTCGATCCTGAGGTCCTTGTGGTCCCCGAACTTTCAGCGCCCGTCCCCACACAGCGTCAACATGAATGGGAGCTTCGTATCAAACGTGATGGAACGTATACCCAGGTGATTTATCCTTTTTCTCCATTGGATGTTGTCGGGTGGAAGGGAGACGTTTGGCCGACGAAACTCAACGTTCGGGATTTTCGACCGGTGACCAGTCCCCGTTATCACCTGCCTCCGAGTGTGCACGCGACCTTTCAGGCGGGAAGGGTGTGGATATCGACGTTTGCCCCCAGGCCGTTAGAGAGTGAGCCCGGCGCATTGAAAGTTCCTTTTTATCATCGGAATACGGATTTTGATGAAGTCCTGTTTTATCACGAGGGGAATTTCTTCAGCCGGTCGGGCATCCATCCCGGAACCCTCACTTTACATCCTCAGGGCATCCATCACGGACCTCATCCAAAGGCGGTTGAGGCCAGTCAGACACAAACACAGACGAATGAAATTGCGGTGATGGTGGAGTCACAGAAGCCCTTCTGCGTGATGCTTGAGGCTGAGGCGGTTGAATTAAAAAACTATTCCATGAGTTGGAGCACACCATGAAACTTGTCACCTTCCAGGTTCACACGCCAATAGGAAAATTTGCACGGGTCGGAGCGCTCCATCATGAGACCATCGTGGACCTGAACATGGGATACACGCGGATGCTGGCGGATCAAGGAGAGGCGCAACCCTACAGGCTGGCCACATCGGAAGTCCCGTCCTCTATGCTGGAGCTCCTTCAGGGGGAAGTGTCGGCGATGAATAGAGCCCGGGAGGCCTTTCACTATATCAGTGACAACGATCATGTGGTCCATGGCCCGGATGGTGAAACAATTGTCTATAACAGGGAAGAGGTCTCGTTGCTTGCGCCGATCCCTCATCCTCCTCTTCTTCGTGATTTTATTGCCTTTGAAGCGCACATCGCCGCGACTTCCAAAAAACGAGGTCAACCGATACCCCCTGAGTGGTACAACGCGCCGGTTTATTATAAGGGCAATCCACTGACCATCATCGGACCCGAAGATGTTCTGGTGTGGCCGTTACAGACCCAAAAACTCGACTATGAGCTGGAGTTGGCCTGCGTCATTGGTCGAAAGGGGAGAGATATTCCGGCGGAAAAGGCGTGGGACTACATTGCCGGCTATACCATCATGAATGATTTTAGTGCGCGGGATATTCAATTCCAGGAAATGGCTTGTCGGCTCGGACCCGCGAAGGGGAAGGATTTTGCCACGGCCTTGGGGCCCACCCTGGTGACGCCGGATGAGATTCCAGACCTGAAGCAGGTCGCCATGGTGGCACGTGTCAACGGAGAAGTCTGGTCGAAAGGGTCGTTTGGAACCATTTACTGGTCGTTCGCTCAGATGATTGAACATGTATCCAGAGGAGAAACGGTTTATCCCGGCGAAGTGTTCGGCTCTGGAACCGTGGGTGGGGGGTGTGGATTGGAGATGGATCGGTTTTTACAGCCGGATGATGTCGTGGAGCTGGAAATTCAGCCTATTGGAACACTGAAAACGAAGATTGCCAAGGAGAAATGAGCATGAATCTGGTGCTTGAGAATCACAAACGAATATCAGAGTTGGTCGATTATCAGCGAAAGCTCTACGCGGATCAAACCGTCGAGGAGCGGCTTCAGGCGATTGTCGGAGAGTCCCCATCTTCTTCATTGTCGAAGAGCCAGGTCATTCGGATATTTCGCGACTCACAGGCGATTCTGTTCGATACGCATGTATCAGTCGTGTCGGGTCATCATACCGCGACCTATTTGGGATTTGAGTCCATCGCACGTGATGCGGGTCTGCTTTCCATTATTCATGCGGATATGGGCCACTGGGTTCTAGGCCTGAGCCGACACTATCGAATCGATGGACTCCTCGTGCCGGCCTCCGATGCACGTGTGCTGGCAGAAGGGATCGCGACAATCATTAGCCCACAGATGGCGATGAGAGTGTTGTCTGCGCCATTCAATCACGAGACAGGAAAGATTGGAGTGGAGATTCCTGAAGGCTCGATACATCCAGGGGATAATTTTGTGGTGATCAATGACGTCACCGCGCGAGGGAGTTGCGTCAACAAACTCAAAACTATTGTGAACGATCATGGCGGTCATGTCGTAGGGATGATGGTATTTGCCCGTCGGGATAGCGGGCAATTCCCTCTAATGGACGACTTGATGTCTCGTTATCCGTTTTATTACGGGACCAATGTGACGATGCCTCAATGGGAAATTCAGGATTGTCCGAATTGTCGACGCGGGGAGGAATTCTTTTCCTGGAAGGAGATGCCGTCCGGTCTCAGGGCAAGAGGGGATGATGCTTGCTGACCGCCTGGCCGAGTATGCGGAGTTTCTCACCTTTCAGGACCTTCCTCCTGACGTGATCCATGAGGTGAAGCGACGGGTGTTGGATAGCCTGGCCTGTGCGTATGGTGCTACCACTGCACCCCCATGCAGGATTGCCAGACGCCTGGCCGCTCGGGTGGTGGTCAAAGACGGCGCAACGGTATGGGGAACACGCCACCGAACCAGTCCGGATCTGGCCGCCTTTGCGAACGGCACGGCGGTGCGGTATCTCGACTGCAACGA
>JAUIKP010000405.1 GCA_030430725.1 Nitrospiria bacterium | reverse complement strand
CGCACTATTTCGACTTTCAACCCCTCCAGGGCTGGTCACCACGGTGATGGTGTGTTCATCGGCAAAATGAAACGTCCTTCCCGTTCCTTCCAACAGAAGATTGAGGGC
Source organism: Nitrospiria bacterium (assembly GCA_030430725.1). GTDB lineage: Bacteria > Nitrospirota > Nitrospiria > Nitrospirales > UBA8639 > Nitrospira_E. Next base: position 3,689 of record JAUIKP010000405.1, on the reverse strand, counting down.
CTGCTCAGGGGAATACGTTCCTTTTACCGCATTCGATTGAAGCCCCTCGATGATCTCCATCGTATACAGCATCTGCAAGTCGCTTTGTTGAGCAAATGCATCTAGAGCGGTTTGCATGGGCTGGGCGGGAATATTGAATTCTTTGGGTTGGCCTGCCCCATGGGCAACCATTACAGACGAAAACAAGAGGATCACACAGAGGAACCAGACTTTCCCTACCCGACAGTGGAAGATTAAGGATGAGTCGGGTTGGGCCGGGCAATGTCGGGTCTGGCAGATGGTCATTCGTGGCTCCTTTTTTGAAAATAGTATTGAAAACCAATTTCATAAAAGAAGACGAACAATACAGACATTTCCCAACTGGCGGGCCCCTAATTTTTTGAGGAAGGGTAAAGGGTGATTAGTTGTGGGTTGCTCTGGAAAGGATCATGCGGCCTGCCCGATCCTGTGTCACTTGAACCGGCAGGATTTGAGGAAGGGCCTGAAAAATTCCGGAAAGGTTCTTAAGGTCAAAAATCCCTTTCACCTTGGTGCCGGCCAGCGATTCATCAGCCAGAATAATTTGTCCCGGCCAGTAACGCTTGACTTCCTGTAGGGCTTCGCTCAGGGGAATGCCTTCGAAGATAAGTTTTCCGCGTCGCCAGGCGGCGATCAAATGAGGTTGAATCGGTTCCACCTCCGACCAGATTCCCGAGTGCGTATACGCCAGGCATTCCCCGGCGGTCAAATGCCGGATGTGCCCTTCGGTTGTGCGTGGGCTTTCGGGATCGAGTTCGACCTGAACCTCGCCTTCCGCTACCGTCACCAGCACCGTGTCCTCTTGCGTGTAGACGGAAAATTGTGTACCGATATCCAGGATTTTTCCGCCTTCTGCCAATACGATGAACGGCCGTTCCGACTCGTGAGCGACGGTCAGATAAACTTCCCCCTTGTCCAGAACGACTCGACGTTCCTGTGAAGACAGATGGACGGACAGGGATGTGTTGGTATTGAGCTCCATGACCGTGCCGTCCGGCAACGTCACGGTTTGCCTTTCTCCCGTGGCCGTCTGGTAAGGGTGCACGGTTACCCGCATGGCATTCCACCACCAGACTCCCCCAAACACGAGAAGCATCATTGCCGCCACCACGGCAAATTGAAACAGGTTGGCCGATGCCCAGATTGAAGCCTGGGGCGACCGATCACGAAAAATTTTTTCGAATTCAGGCATAGGATTGGTTTCCAGGATATTCATTCGGTCCCATAGCCGTTGAATCGATTCATACTCCTTGCAATGAGCCGGATGCCCGGCCAGCCAGCGCTCGAATGTGTCCTTTTCCTGCGGGGAACAATCGGGTGCCCGAAGACGAAGAAACCATCTCAGAGCTTCACGATGAATGGCCTGCGGGGAAACCGTCGAAAAATCCCTCATGGTAACACCTGTTGACTCATGGAAATGGGATGTATGATCCTCTCCTCCCAATCGGGTTTAGATGAACGGTTGCAAGCGGGCTCGGCAATGGTCCATGGCTTTCATGAGGTGGCGTTCCACCATGGAGGTGGAAATGCCGAGTTGGTTGGCAATATCAGCTTGGGTGACATTGCCGAAACGATAGAGGATAAACACCTGTCGTCGTCGGGTCGGCATCTCCCTGATAGCCTCCTGTAGCGCATGATACAGCTGCTCTTCCTCGGTCAATTGATCAGGGGAGGGCTTGTCAGATACATGTTCCTCAAGGTCGACCATGTCCACCATATAGCGAGCCCGAACAATTTTCTTACGTGAGGAGTCTACAACAAGATTCCTGGCAATGCGGTACAAAAATGCCCGAGGTTGTCGGATGGATGTGGGATTATCCACCGACAACAACCGGGCGAAGGTCTCCTGGGCCACATCTTCGGCTTCCTGAGGACAGCGAAGTTTGCCTTTTAGGAAAATCAAGAGTTCAGGATAATATTTGGTCCAGACATTAGTGGGCCACTGGGTGGATTCTGCGTTCATAACCGATAAATGGCTTAATCAATTAGCCGCGGCTGTGGGGCGCCATGAGGGGATATTTCCCCCGTAGTTTCCATGAGGCTTCACTGGTGTTGCACTCACAAATTGTAGTTGACCAAAAACAAGAAAACCTTCAGAAGCCCATGCTCTTTATCCTGAGGTTTGGAAATGAATTTCTGGGTAATCTGCCTCTATATATATGACGTGTTCGTCCTCAAAACCCCAACCTCCCATGGTGGAGAGAGTCTGAGCGAATATGTATGAGGGAAAGGGTACACGCCGAAGACCTGGTATCTGGACCCAGAGGAAATGCAACCCGATGCCGTTTCCATCCATGGCTAGCATATCTCATAAAACTAAAAGGTGCCTATCACCGCTCACGGTATCCCTGTTCAAATTTTGTAAAGAGACGGCAGGGACGTTCTGAAGTTGGACATGACGAACAATCACCACTTCTGTCCTCGCAAAAAGCGCATGCAGAGTTCCGGCCATAAGCGAATCCCACACATCGGACGCAAAAGTCAGCACTGAAAATATAATATAAATTTCAAACCCTTCGAGTTCCGCGATCTTGGTCATGACCAGGGTATTAATAAAGAAACGTGACTGCTCGAATATAGCGTCCTCTCGAAAAGACCTCAGTGGATGCCGGATACAGGCCAGTGGCAGATGGTGATGTATTTGGCGATGGGACCTACCGATCCAAAAGAAGTCCAATCCCGTCAACATGATGCCAACCAGACCTGACAGAGATCAATGGGAATAAGCCTGAATCACGGTTAGGCGAAGAAGGCAAATAGGTTAACCCCCGGGCTGCCGGGGACCGTTCCGATCAGCGCTTCCTGTGGGTACTTGACCCTAGCCAAGACGTAGGCGATTGCGGTCATTTTCGGAAATTCGATGCTGGAGCCGGGGAAGTGGCCAACGCAATATGGAGATTCATTTGAGGATCACGGGGCGTTTCCAACTTCCTTGGGGGTCGTTGCCTTCTGTTTCCACCGTAGTTCGATGTTGAGACTCAGGAAAAATGCCATACTTGAATATACTGGATGGACCGGCGCTCGCAATTATCCAATGACCCTAGTTTTGGGAGGTCGACCTTTAAGGTAATTCCCGCCCCGGAGACAGAGTCCTTCCGCAATGTATAGTCGAATTCCGTGGCACACTGGCCTCTCTCTGTTTACGTCACACCGATACTACTTGCAACCCATGGATACAACCTCTGGCATAAACCGGTTGGTTTTTTCCCGCAATTATGGTGGGGAATCGCACGATTGATTCGTCTTACTCATCAAGGAATCCTCTTCAGCCCCCTCGTACTTTTTTAGGAGTGTTCAGAATGATGAATGCGAAAGCCACCCTTGATGTCTGCCGTATGGACTCAGAAGTTTTTATGTCCCTTCCACCGGTTCCCAGATGGCATGCTTGCCTGATTCGGCATCGGTTGAAACCCAGCAAACAGCGAGATGTGATTCTTGCCGCATTTGCAGGACACAATCATGTCACGGCTCCAGCTTTGTACTGGGTACTTTTCGAAAAAGGCCACAGAATATCCTTGGGAACCGTGTATCGGACCTTGAACCTGTTCTGTAAATTGGGATTTGCCAAGTCTCGGCGCTTCTATTCCCAAACCCTCTATGAACATGTTTTGAATGGGAAGACTCTCCCGATACGAACTTTTCCATGTTGTGAACTAAATTAGGACCCCATT
>JAUIKP010000404.1 GCA_030430725.1 Nitrospiria bacterium | reverse complement strand
GTACGTGAGCACGGAAAAATGGCGACCTGCCTGCGCGAAGCCGCTACGGCGGAGGCAGGGAACGCCGCTGGCGGCTTTTTTCAACAGACCCAAAATGGGAAATACGATTGGAGGGAGAAGAACCCTTGAGGAGGTAGACGTTAACGAGAGAGGGGCATACCGGCAATTTTCGTCAAGCGATCGGCATTTGTAATTATCAATTCCCGTCCATGCACCGTCATGAGGTGCTCTTCCTGGAAATCATGAAGAAGCCGGACCACGGTCTCTACGGTCACGGCCGTCATTTGCGCAAGATCTTCCCGTTTGAGTTTGATGGTAATGCGAACGCCGGCATCATCGTGTTTCCCGAATCGATCGCACAACGCCAATAAGAGTCTGGCCAATCGCTCCCGTGCCGGAATGAACGCAAATTGATCGGCCGCATTCAACACAGCCATCATTTCTTTACTGAGCACCTGAACGAGTTTGACCGCCAACTCACCATGTTCTTTCAGAAACGAGAGAAAGCTGGTGCGATCCAACAAACAAATTTGCGAAGGCTCCAGAACTTCACATGTGACCTGATGGACCGGTTGCTCCTGAAAGGCCTGTTTTTCCAGCAGTTGGCCGCTATCCAAAATGTCCACCAACCGCTGTTGCCCCTTCCGATTAAGCCGGGTCAGTTTCACCCGCCCCTGGCAGAGAATATACAGACCGAGGGCCACATGCCCTTCATAGAAAACAAATTGGCCGGCCTGATACATGGCCCTGCGTTTAATGAGGCCAAAGGGTTCGTCCACAGAAGGGACGAGTTGACAGATATCGGATGATTCACGATTGGGACAGGCTTCACATTCAGGAATGGCTGGGGAAGTGGGTGGTTTCATCGCTCACTCCGCTACAATTCGGTCCCTTGGACTATACCCGATTCCTCATATTCAACCAACCCCTCGCTCAGCAAAGCGGATTATGTTTGGCGGATGAGTATCCCAACCCGTCTCTCAATCAAGAATATGGTCCCGGATTCATCTTCAGCAGTTTCAAATTACTTCCTGGGTCTTTATAATCCTCGCAAGGTCCTCTTTGTGAAAATTGTATCTGCCTATGACCGATTTCCCACAATCTGATCCTCCTCTCCTGTCTTCCCCGGCCTACAAACGGGCAGACTCCGATCTGGATTTCTTGCAGCGAGACGACCTCAGGGCGGTCCGACTCCAACTGGAGTGGTTTAAACCGGAACTGATCCAACAGGACGAGGGCATCGAATCCACAATTGTGGTGTTCGGCAGTGCCAGGCTTCTGGAACCGGCCGCAGCCAACGCCAAGCTCTTGATCGCGGAAGAAGAGCTGGCCGCTTCACCGCACGACCTTAAAAAAAAACGGGCTTTGGCCATTGCAAAAAACCAAAAGGCTTATTCTCCTTATTATCAGGAAGCGCGGGAGTTTGGCCGCCTGGTGTCTTCCAGTTGTCAGATAGACGGACGTCGAAAATTCGTCATCATCACCGGCGGGGGTCCCGGCATTATGGAGGCAGCCAATCGAGGTGCAGCCGATGTGAAAGCCAAATCCATCGGACTGAATATTGCGTTACCATATGAGCAATTACCCAACCCATACATTACCCCTGCACTGTGTTTTCAATTTCGTTACTTTGCCCTTCGGAAAATGCACTTTCTCAATCGAGCCAAAGCCTTGGTGGTCTTTCCCGGCGGCTTCGGTACCATGGACGAATTATTTGAGACCCTGACCCTTCTTCAAACAGGAAAAGTACGTGACGTCTCAGTCGTACTCATCGGACGATCCTTTTGGGAAGATCTCATTAATTGGGAGAAATTTGTGGAGAATGGCTTGATCGAGGCTGAAGACCTGCAATTGTTTCATTATGCGGAAACCGCAGGGGAAGCCTGGAACATTATCATGGCCGAACATCCACTTGAAGTCCCATCATGAAGATTTCGTTTCATGGAGCCGCCCGATCCGTCACGGGAGAGCGTCTTCATTTCATTCACACGGGAACCTTCAGCCTGCTTCTGGGCTACAGTAAGTTTCAAGAACGGCGAGAACAAGCCGCCAAACTTTATCGCCAACTTGGCTTTGATTCAATATCCCTGACGGCCGTGTGCTTATCCCATGCCCACATCGACCATTCAGGAGCTCTTCCGGTCCTCGCAAAAGAGGACTTTTGCGGATTGGTCCAGGGGACGCGTCGTGCCTCATCCTAAGCCTTGCATTGAGGATGAAGCCAATGAGATTGTCCCGGTGGGCTGGCGGGCTGAACATACATTAGTATGCAAACTGGCGGAGGAATGGAACATCGTACCCACCTTTGAAATCCTTACTCAACGGCGTGCTCAAGTCGTCCGATTGAATGGATATTCCGCTTATGCAGACCGGGATGATTATCCGGCCTATGCATTTCCCAACATGGAAGTGAAAGTTCCACGGACTGATTCCCTGTATGACTTGTAAATTCATGAACCCGGTTTCCTGTCGGTTCCGGTTGTACCCCTGCATTTGAGATCTTGGACAATGAACAATCGTAGTTGCACCTCAATTTTTCAACCTGAAACAGAGAGATAACTCCCATATGCTCCCATGGCGTCAGACTTCAGTGCCTTGCTTCTCAATTGCCAGGTGCCGACTATGAACGCGTTGGAAACCTTTCACATACAAGACGGGAGATGCATCATCGTCTTTGCCTATGACGTCGGTGCCTCCATTCAAATCGAGGAAGCGGAACAGCGGATTACCGCGACAAAAGAACGAGGCCGAATCAAACGGAAACGCCCGGCACCGGAATACTTTGATTATCACCCTCCGCCGCTCCGCATTACGCAAGAGCTGGACCCCATCAGCCTCGGTGCGCATCACACGATTCCGACCGTCGAAACCGTCCTCTACGACTTCGGCGGGGTCATGGTGATTTACCAGGTTCCACTGGCAGGACCATTTGCGTCCCTGCTCTCATTAAGTGAAGCCCTCTATGAAAACGCTCTACTTCTCGAAAACACACTCCGACATGTCCAATCGCTCCTGATCACGTTAGGTGCGACAATTGAAAAACCAAATATATCCGAATTCGTGGAAGACTATGCGATTTTTCATATTTTCTCGACTCACCCCACGTTAAATCTGTCCCAATTTGTGAGCCAACACGGCACGCTTGTCTCTCAAATTCTCCGTTGTGAGGATCAACCCTTGTCGGACCAGGAAATTCATGATGCCACCACCAGCCAGATTGCCTTTGGAACACAGGACCTGACGCTCATTGATTGGAATGCGGCGCTGATGATCGGACAAGAAATGGATGATGTGCGGGCTGTTTTGGAATTCGCTAATGTAGAATTAGTCGAGCGACGATTTCTCGATCACCAGTTGGACGAGGCTTTAGATGAGGCTTATGGCGCTCTCACGCAGGAAAGCCGGCATGGGTTCCGTTGGCCGGGATCATCGGATGCGAATCTTCGACGAATCGCAGGCATGCAGGTGGATAGCGCAATTCTCTTTGAACGGGTAACCAACACGCTTAAATTATTCGGCGATCAATATCTGGCCAGGGTGTCGAGACTGGCATCGCAGCGTTTCCACTTGCAAAGTTGGGATACCAGCATTCTCCGCAAATTGAACACGCTTGATAATTTGTATGACAAGATGGCCGGTCAAACCGGCAATCGGCGAATGGAAATTCTCGAATGGATCATCATCATTCTCATTGCGATCTCCATTCTTCTTCCTTTTATCCCGGGATTCCCGGGATATTAGATTGCTTGCTTTAGCCCAGCGTTCCCCGCCCTCCGTCACTTCCAACCACTCCCATGGGCACCAAG
>JAUIKP010000403.1 GCA_030430725.1 Nitrospiria bacterium | reverse complement strand
CACAGGAATGACCGCCCCACTCCCCGACCGTCGTCCTCGGCCGCTCCGGACCATGGCCGCCATGGGCATGCACATGGACGGCATGGACATGGCCGACATGAAGAATCTCAATCATCATGAAGAGACACCGTTGAACAACCAGGAATTGAACGGGTCACAAAGACACGCCAAGGAACACATGCATGACAAGCACGACATGTCAGACCTTCCACCTGGTGAATCGCGTCATTCGATGATTCCCGGCAGCACACCGGTCCGGCACGCTCCAGGCCACCATGGTACCGGCAATCAATCCGTCGCCGAATTTTCGCGTCAACAGCTGGATGAGCCTGGCATCGGGTTGACAGATACCGGCACACGGGTGCTGGTTTACACCGACTTAAAAAGTCTTGCGCCCTACCCCGACCAGCGGGAGCCTGGGCGCGAAATTGAGGTCCACCTCACGGGTCACATGGAACGTTACATGTGGTCATTCGACGGCAAAAAATATTCAGAAGCTAAGGAGCCCATTTTCTTTCGTCATGGCGAACGGCTGCGCTTCACCTTCGTCAACGATACGATGATGGAGCATCCCCTTCACTTGCACGGGATGTGGATGCACCTTGAGAACGGAGCAGGGGCATTCCTGCCCCGCAAACACACCGTCATCGTGAAACCGGCCGAGCGGGTCTCCGTCGCCATCACGGCGGACGCTCCCGGACGTTGGGCCTTTCATTGCCATCTCCTCTTCCATATGGAAGCGGGCATGTTCCGCGTCGTGGAGGTTGCCGCCGGAGACCCTACGGGGCGTACATGAGGGAAATTTTTCGATGCATCCTCTCACTCATGGTCATCAGTCCCCTTATTTGGGATTTCAATTCGTCAGTTATCTTTTCCCAATCCATCCCCGACGAATTAATGTCCACTCATAAACACAAATCCCACCCCCAAACGATACAGCCAGAAGGCCAGACTGACACCCGATCCGGGGTATTCAGAGAAATGTCGGACACGGGATCACCTGTATCCCAAAAAGCGGACTGGCCCAGTCCTGTCATGGATGAAGAGAACCACGGGTTTTTCCTTGCCGACGTCCTTGAATACCGACCGAACATTGGTGGGGACGGAAGTCATGACGACTACCGGTGGGACATCGAAGGCTGGTACGGCGGTGATTACAATCGAATCTGGTTCAAAAGCGAGGGCCAGCGGGACACGGCATTTAAGGCCGACTACGACATAGATTCACAACTCCTCTTCGGACGCTTTATTCAGCAATATTACGATTTACAAGTAGGGGGGCGCGTCGAAACACAATCCTATCGGGGACGGAACGTCACGCGAGGACTGGCGGTGATCGGGCTACAAGGTCTCGTCCCGTATAACTATGAACTTCAGCCCGCCCTCTTCATGAGTCAACATGGGGACCTGTCCGCACGATTGACCGCGACCAAAGACCTCTCCCTCACGCAACGGCTGATCCTTCAGCCTCGCTTTGAGACGAATGCCGCGATTCAACGTGTACGAAAGTTCACAACGGGTTCAGGACTGAATAACCTTGAATTAGGGTTTCGGCTGCGCTATGAAATCCGACGTGAATTTGCCCCCTACGTGGGAATCTCCTTGGACAAAAGTTTTGGAGATACCGCCTCTCTCGTGCGGGAGGAGGGGGGAAATCCAAGTCAGATTCGATTCGTGGTGGGCGTAAGGCTCTGGTTTTAACGCGAGCCCCGCTCGCACTGTAGTGACAAGCTGAAAATATGTCCTCGTTCCATACCTCCCGAAATGTGTAGCAGCTCAACTATAAAAAAGTGTTGCCTTTTGGGACTTCTAGTAATTCACCCTTTGGGTAGAATTGCTACACTTTGGTTTAATCTTTGGCCTATGCCAATCCAAAAAAGCTTTTAAAATGAACATGAGCTTCTGTGTGGCATTACGTTTGCTTTTCTATCTAAGGAGGCGCCTAAACCTCACATTGAAGCTGTCGAATAATGTCAAAAGAAAAAACCGGCCAATGAAGAAAGACTACCAAAAGAAGGCCCGAGTTTTGGTTCCCATCGTGGTTATCATGTCTTTTGTCCTATGCGGGATAGCGGGTGTGTACTGCCCGATGTCCTCTTCTGCAGCAGCCGGTCACTCTTCGCAGCCGGCATCCCCCCACTCTCCCTCGGACCACAGCAAGGTGTGCCCGGAACAACTCAGCACCGCCAACGAGCAATTGAAGGAATTAACTCCTGTCGCTTTGCCCGTCACACATTTCCACATTCTTGATCTTTTCACCAATGCCTCTACTCAGAAAATCGCGTTTGCACACACGACACCATCCTCATCCTATCCGCTCCTCTTCCTGCGTTTTTCTGTTCTTCTGAATTGAGTTCTCCATACAAACGAGCTTTGTAATGATCCGGGAGCCGCCACAACCAGGCTCACCCATTATCTGTCCTTCATTCCGTGAGGGAAATTTATGCAACTTTTCCAGAGCCGACATGTATTCATGTCGGTTGCCATCACCAGTCTACTTTTATTCATCGTTCTTCTTAGACCGCCACTCTTGGCTGCCGAGACCCAGCTCAAACTTCAGACGCTCATTGAAGAAGCGGAGCAGCAGAATCCTGAGATTCAAGCGGCTCGACAGCGATGGGAAGCGGCGAAGGCCCTGATTCCCCAGGTACAGACCCTGCCCGATCCCATTATCGGGTTTGCCTATCGTGGCCCTGACATTATGCGGGAGGGAAGAATCGCGTTTCAGCAGGAATTTCCCTTTTTTGGCAAGTTAGGTCTTCGCGGACAGGTGGCGGGGAATGTGGCCGATCAGGTGCGTGAAGAATATAAAGCGACGGGACTGCGAGTCCTGGCCCAACTGCAAGAGGCTTACTACACCCTTCACTTTATTCATCAGTCTATTGAGATCGTCCAGAAAAACATCAAAATTCTGGATGAGTTCGAAAAAACGGCGGAAGCGCGCTACAAAGTTGGAAAAGGTATTCAGCAGGACCTCTTCCGGGCTCAAGTCGAACTTTCCCGGGAATTAGAACGGCTCACGACCCTCGAACAAGAAAAGGAGACGTTGCATGCCGACATTAATCGGTTGCTGAACCGTCCCCCTGCCGCCCCCTTGGGCACTCCCGAGGAGGTGAACATCACGCCGCTTCCATATTCGCTGGATCAACTCAACGAGCAAGCCCTCCAACACTCTCCACTCCTTAAAGCTCAGGTCAAAAGTGTGGAAAGTGGGAAATCAGCTCTCGATTTGGCCCACCGTGAGTATTATCCCGATTTCTTTGTGGGCCTCGGGGCCATGCAATCCTTTCGCTCCAGTGACCTAACGGATGCCTTTGGGACATTGGGGATTAAAGTCCCCCTCTATTATGCGACCAAACAACGGTATGGGGTGGAGGAAGCCTTAGCCAAGCTCGAAGGAGCTCGGAAAAATTATCAGACGGTCAGTCAGGATCTTCTCTTTCGGGTGAAGGACAACTTTGCCCGAGTGCAGCGTGCCACTCGACTCATCAAGTTGTTAGGCAATGCGATTCTTTCGCAGGCGGGGTTGGCTTTGGAGTCTTCTATCGCGGGTTATTCCGTCGGGAATGTGGACTTCCTCACCATGCTCGACAACCTTCTCAAACTGCAGCGGGATGAAATTGATCTCCATCAGGAGCGGGCCGCCCATGAAATCGCTATTGCACGACTGGAGGAAGCCGTGGGCATTCCCTTGCACAAGGTCCAGCCGTGAAAGAGCCATCAACGATGCCTGATCGTTCCGATACAGCCCAACAGCATAACCAGAATCCTCATCCGCCGCCTGCCAAGCCTACCGGAACGCCCTCTCGCCGG
>JAUIKP010000402.1 GCA_030430725.1 Nitrospiria bacterium | reverse complement strand
CGTTGGTGCGGGAAGGGCAACGGCAGCTCATGCCGTCAGGGGAGACCAGGCTGGAGGCATGGGATGTCGTTGTGTTATTCGGCTCGCCTGATGATCTCCAGCGTGCTGAACGTGCCCTGCTCGGATGACGGGGATATGAACCTAGCGGCGTTTTCGACTGAATTCGTCATGGAAGCCCTACGTATCCCACAGTGGATGGATGTCGCACCGTAACTCCACGCGTCCCGCCCGATTCTGTCTTGAAGGTTTCATGAGCTTTATCGCCATGTCTTTGACAAATGGCTGCATTTTCAGCATATTGCTATTGGGACTTCATTCGACCCATCTGATCTTTACTGTTGTGAGGCATTTCTATGGCAACATGGCTTATTCCGGCACTGAAAGCCGTTCTTCCACATATCGGGACAATTATTTCGGCCACCGCACCCGCATTTACTAAAAAAGGCGCTGCTCCTACCACGGATCAAACACATCTATTGCAGCAACAGATCAGCGAATTACAAGAAGCCGCCTCTCAAAATGCCACGCATGTCAAAGAACTCGCCGAACAATTGCAACGCACGGTTGCGGCCCTTGAACAGGCAGCTTCAGTGGCCACATCCAATCAGCAGCGCGCCTTGAAACTCAGTCTTGGGGCAATGGCTATTTCCGCCATCTCCCTCTGTGCCGTGCTCTTGCATGTTCGCTTCCTCTAAGATCGCATCCGTTCCAAAAAGTATCCGCCATACCACTGTACGGTTATAGTGTTCGGAGTGATGCTCAGATTTTTGATAGCCTTATGGGCTTTGGTAACATGTGGGGACGGATGCGGCAGAATATGAACGCATCAGGAAAACTCTAGATGAGTGGGGCTCCGGTCGGAAAGATCGGTAGTTTCTTTACCAGTTTCAACACGCGGCATGGCAGGCAGACGGGATATGTGTTTCACAATGGTTACGGACGGCAGGTTGCATGCGGACCAGTGGTCTGGCCAAAGAGCACGGGTGGAGAATATGCCGCCACGTGGATGGGAACAGCCTGGGTTTGATTGGTTGAATCTATATGAATATCGATCGGATTCAAGACACCAGAATGAGAGGCCAACGGAAGTAGGGGACTCGCTAACAGGGTTCCAGGAGTTGGCGCGATGGTGTCGGCCTTGGAATCGACAAACGAGCTAAACCGGCCTTTCTCCGCCATACATTTGCTCCCATACAAGGTTGTCACCGGAACCAGGTTTTGCGGCAAGGGCACAATGGTACTACTGAGGAATTGAATCGGGGATTGAATGTTGACCCTCCCGCTGCCCCCGAATTGCGAACGCGCATCTAAGAACGTGAATGGGTCCATCAGAATCGCCACATTGGCGGTGAGAGTGATATCACCTCCAGATCCTGAAACCGCGGTACTTAATACTTGACTATTTTTGAGTACGATAAAGTCCGGGTCGAAATTGATACTTCCGGCCGACCCGGATCCTTCCTTAACCCGACTGGTCACCCGACTGTCTGTCACATCAATTCGGTTATCTGCCGTGAGTTTGATATTCCCACCCACCGCCGACCCCGCTTCTGTGGTTATAGAAGCCTTGTCAAGCAGGATTGAGTCACCGGCCGTGATAAAAATATCTCCGGCATTTCCGGTGCCGGTCGTGGATGCACTAATAGCGGCTCCATTTTTCAATTCAATCATGGGAGAAGTAACCTTCAGATTCCCTCCTAATCCAGTTCCTTCCGTGCTACTAAAGATTCCACTTCGGACAACTCTGGTTCCCTCAAGAATTCCCACACCTTCGGCACGGAAATGTTCTGTCGCCACCACCTGAATATTTCCTCCTGCTCCCGCGTTAATCGCATTCTCGCGAGGGATACTGCTGGCGGCAATCTGCCCTCCGTTCTGTATTTCTATCGTTTTCGAAATAACCTCAATTTGCCCAGCGTCACCTGCCCCGTCAGTACTGCTTGAAATCTTGCTGGGCAGGGGTCTTCCGATGGCATCCGGAAACGGAACCATGCCCGACAGGATGAGCTTGTCAGCTGTGAGAAGAATTTTCCCCCCCGGCCCTGCATTCTCAGGCTGAAGATTTGTCGTGCCATTGGTTATTTGTGCGCCATTAGCAATTGTCAGATTTTGGGCCGAAATAATAATATCCCCAGCCTGATTGATTCCGTGGGTTCTGGTCCCAATGCTGGTTGGTCTAATCGTCCGTCCATTTGCTTCAGGAAAGGGATCCGATCCTATAGGGTTTTTCGGAAATTCAGTACGTATAAGGTATCCGGAAAGAGTTAAACTGTCATGGGCCGTAATCGTCACATTCCCCCGCTGAACCCCCGGAGTACCGGATTGAGATTCAGCGGTGACATCGGCTCCATCCCGGATCACAATCGTATTGGCTGTCAGCGAAACATTTCCGGTTCCCGCCGGTCCGATAACTCCAGCGCGGATGGTGGTTGGAGCCCAACCGAATCTTCCAGATCCCCCAACCGTTCGCGCGCCTGATAGGATTATTGTGTCAGCTTTCACGGTAATATTTCCTGCACGAGGACGCTGTTCCTCTGGCAGGTTGGCAACAATTTCCTCTATGGCATCCGTTATGGGTATCACTCTTCCAGAGGATGACGGGGCTATGATTTCCGCCCCATCTTTCATCACGACATGTTTGGCTGTAATCGAAATATCGCCGGCATTTCCAAGAGGTAAATCCGCGAGCCGATTGTCGTGTTCCTCTGCGCGAGCAATAATGCGACTTGAAATTTCCTGGGTTTTGCTGGTGTTATTGATTTCTGGATCATACACGCTCATGAATCCCGAGAGCGAAACGTTTTCTTCGGCCGTGATACTCACTCGGCCGGCATTCCCACTTCCCCGGCCTCTTGTTCTTGATGAAATCCATGCACCATCCAGCATTTCAACATTCTTGGCCGTGATGGTAATGTCACCACCATGACCGGGACCCTCTGTACCACTAGAAATCTCACTTCTAAAAATTGTCCTGTTCTTGTCCACTTTTTCGTACGCACCTGACAATCGGATCGTTTCCACAACGTCAAGATGTATTTTTCCACCAGCTCCCGCTCCATTTAGGGCCGCGTTGGAGATGAGGCCTCCGCCGGCAACAAATAGGTTTTCTGCACTGATTTGAATATCGCCCCCGCGATTCACGCCTTTGGTCTGAGCACGAAGTGCACTCGGAACGACCGTTCGAGGGTTAAATGTGTTTTGTGGAAGAAGATTCGGTGGAAACTCCGTGCGAACCGCGGTTCCCGAGATGACAAGATTTTCTTTTGCCTGTATCTGGATACTGCCGGTTTTTTCTGTTCTGGTTATGGATTCCGTTTCCGCCGTGACCATAGCTCCATCTTCAATCGTGATATTGTCTGCTTCCAACAGAATGTGTCCTGCCGAAGCCGGGCCCGTTGCGCTGGCTGTCATTTCACTCGGAATAATGTCGATGACCGTTCCGTCCATTTCGGCTCCAGTAAGGTCCAGTGTGGCCGCCTTAATGTTTACGGTCCCGGCAGATGGAGCATTATCGAGGCTGTGTATGTCCGGTTGCTCCTGTCCCATTGCGGCGACATGTATTTTTGCCCCATCCAGGATCCGGACAGTTTGACCGGTAACATTGATCGTTCCGCCGGACCCCAGAAGTCCATTCCCGGGGACAGTCAATTCACTGGCACCCGCAAAGAGACCCGATGAGGCGATGCCATTGGCATGTGTACCTGAAAGAAGAACGTTTCCTGTAGCTTCAATCAAGATTTTTCCAGCATCGCCGTTGCCTCGTCCAACGGTGTCGGTCGAAATGCGAGCCCCTTTACTTATGGTGAAATTCCC
>JAUIKP010000401.1 GCA_030430725.1 Nitrospiria bacterium | reverse complement strand
TTGGGCAAGCGCAAGAATTTCCAGACTGGTGCAATGGCAAATTCTGCTTGGTGTGATTGCGGGGTTACTTGGAGTTTTGCTGATAAAGCAGATCAGGGAAGCCAACAAAAATTTGGAGACGGAAGTTCTTGAACGGGAACAATCCGAACAGATCCTCCGTGAAAGCGAACAACGGCATGTTCAAGTCCTCGATTCAGCTATGGATGCAATCATAACCATCGATCAAGAGCGCTGCATCACCTTTATGAACCGCGCAGCTGCGACCACATTTCACATATCGGCTTTGGAAGCCAAAGGCGAACCCTTACAGCGATTCCTGACTCCACGATCATGGAAAATCCTTCATCAACATCTTGAGGCTCACCATTCCACCTCTCAGGCGGAAAACTATATTTGGGAACAAGAAGGATTCATGGCCCAACGGGCCACAGGTGAAGAGTTTCCGGTCGAGGCAACTCTCTCTCGGGCGAATATCTCCGGACAGAATAGTTATACTCTCGTTATGCGGGACTTGAGTCTGCGTCATCGCATGGAATCCTCCTGCCCTCACCCGATCTCTCCACTGTTTAAGGGACCGCTCGCGCACACCCCATCGTTTGAAGACATCATCGGAGTCTCCCCGCCCTTGCAGCATGTATTCGAGCAAATCCGCAAGGTGGCTCAAACAGATGCCACCGTGCTCATCACCGGAGAAACAGGGACGGGCAAGGAATTAGCCGCCCGAGCCATCCATCGGTTGAGTCTCCGAAAAGACCATGTCTGGATGAAGGTCAATTGCGCGGGGCTGCCAAGCGGCCTGGTAGAAAGTGAACTCTTCGGCCATGAAAAAGGCGCGTTTACCGGCGCGACAGACAAAATGAAGGGGCGTTTCGAATTGTCGCACGGGGGCACGATTTTTTTAGACGAGGTGGGCGAACTCCCACTGGAAACGCAAAGCAAATTGCTTCGGGTCCTTCAAGAACATGAATTTGAACGGGTCGGGGGAACCCAAACCCATCATGTCGACGTGCGCATCATCGCGGCTACGAATCGGAATCTTGAAGAAGCGGTGGGCCTCGGTGCATTTCGGGCTGACTTGTTCTTCCGGCTCAATACTTTTCCTATTGCGATGCCGCCACTGAGGAATCTCAAAGACGATATTCCCCTGTTGACCCAATATTATGTTGAACGTTTTAGCAAGCATCTGGAAAAGCGAATCGAAGAAATTAACCCCGCCGTCCTGGATCGGTTGGTTCATTATGAATGGCCCGGGAATGTCAGGGAACTCGCCAATATTCTCGAGCGAGCGGTCATTCTTTGCGAGAAAGGTGTGCTGCTTGCGCACCACCTCAGCTTTCCTCAGTTTCCAGGTATGCATCCCATGGAAGAGAAGATCCAGACTCTCCAGGAAAACGAACGCCTTCATATTCTCAGAGCTCTGGAAAAGACTGGAGGGCTGGTGAGTGGACCTCATGGAGCAGCTGCTCTTTTGGGACTCAACCGGAGCACGCTGCTTTCTCGAATGAGAAAATTCGGGATTGTCCCTTCCTCCTCTCGCTCATTCCATGAGAAAGAATCGTGATGATATTTCAGCACTTTGGTGAAATACCACCAATCCCTCACACATCCCTTCCATTTTTCCACATCTTTGCCTTCGAAAAATCCTGAAAAATCTTAATGGTTTTGCTGTCTCTGTCTGCCAGGAGGTCCGGTTCAACTTTTGCTTCTTCTCATCATTCCTAAAGGGTACCGTTCGTCAATGATTGTAATTGAGGGAGTCCACGCTATTAATGCGATCTTGGGCGGAAACCTCTATTCCACTTTTCCGGATGCGCAAAGTCTTCGAAAACGAACAACTGACGTTGTTTAAGATTGAGGGTGCACTGACCACACAGAACGCAGAGTTATGGGAAGAGGAATTTGCCCTGATTATGCAACGTCTTGATCATCCAGTAATTTTTGATTGCGCGTCTCTGAGAACCACCAACCATGCTTTGGCCGGTATTCTCCAACATCTCATGTCCGACAACATGTATTTTTTGAATCTTTCAACACCGGTCAGGAATATGTTGCGGTCCGCAGGGTTAGGCGCGAAGGTGCTGGATTAATAAAGAGAAGAGTGTCATCACCATGACTCATCAGAGGATTCAGAAGGATAGGGAAAAGAAGACTCTGGGAAAAAAGACCCTGGGACAAAAAAAGGAGAATTCTATGACCTGCATGGTTCTCATAGCCATTCTCGTCGTAGGAGGAGTTCTTGGCGACCCTTCCTCTCTTGCCAATCTTCCTCTGTTATCGGATTACCCGGGCTATCAAATGGGAGTGGCTGTTACTCCCGAATTTGGTTCGCCGGGAGCCAATGACCCTGGGCAGCCAGGCTTTGATGTGTCTCCGGTTCCCAGAGAGACATCAGCGTATCAAGATGTCGATCCTGTCAATGCTATCAATGCCGTGGTGGATTTTCCGTCACGTTTGGAAAGCCGGGGCGAGGGGGTGCTTCTCAAGGTCAAAGTACATCCGGATCGTAACATTGTCCCCCATTCTTCGGGGCGATATATCTCACCACAGAGTCGGAGAGAGGAATGTGAAATTTCCCATCCGATGGAGAGGAAAAGGTGGCGCGTATGAAACCCAGAGTGGATCCTCTAGATGTGATAGTCGCAGTAGGCATGTTCGCCACGATTGTGGGAGGGTTATTTCTTGTCGTGGCCAGCTATGGGTCATGGGGAGTCCCACCCCCATCCAATGCGGATAATCCCATAACGGCCAGGAGTGTCATGCAATCCCTCCAAACCAGCATGGGTGAAGGAATTGTGGAAGTGGCGAAGCTGGACTACGCCTTTAACAACTCTATTGATGATGTCACGGCATCTCTGACTCACGCATCCAGGAATCTCAACGCGTTTAACAACAAAGCCCCCATACCCGAAATCGTGCAATCCCGCCTGGTCCAGGCACAAGCAGAACGTGAAGGTCGACTTCAATATCTCATGGGGAAATCCATTGTCACCTTAACGGGCCAAGGTATCCGGTCTGGTCTGTTAACGGCCAATACCCTCAACGCGCCTGTCAATGACCGGATCATCAAGACTGCGGAGAAATACGGCGCGTTGGGGCAAGAGCGGTTTAACGGAGAAAGCCAGGCTGTAATGGGGCGATGGATCATTCAGGAAAGTCAATCCCGGCAACGTCTGCATGCCCTTCTTCAGGAACGGATGGGCCAGGCGATTGTCCAGAAAGCTTCAATGGAGCACGCATACGGATCGAAACACTCTGCGCTCCAAACCCAGTTGCAGGCCTTGACCATCGCTGCCATCCGATCAGACAGCCCGGGGATGCGATTGGCGCAACTGTCACAATCGGAGCAGGGCATCAGGCCCTCCCTTGGAGCCACACCATCGGCTGCAGGGGTTCAGGTTTCCTTTTCCGGACTTTGGAGCGAAAGGGCTTTCATTGCCTATGGCATCGCTTTCCTGGTCCTGCTTCCCGGCGTGCTGATCTGGAGCCTCACCTTTCCCAGGGCATCCGTGGAAAAGACGGTGAACATGGAACGCATACTGGAGCTGACCATGGAATTGATGCCCAGGGCCCCGGTGAAAATTCGTCAGGGGTGATGACTGCTAACAATATAGGATCAACACCTGACACGAGTGTATGGAGGAATGGGGTCGCCTTGATGCCCTGTGAAAGCGGGCAATGGGACCATGGAAAAATGGTTTAATGGGAGTGTTGAAAAATGCCGCCAGCGGCGTTCTCGCCCCTTGGCCGTGCTCACGTACTCCTTCATACGCTCCGCTCGTCCAAGTGGCTGCGGCCTTGCTGGACGGGAATTTTTGAACA
>JAUIKP010000400.1 GCA_030430725.1 Nitrospiria bacterium | reverse complement strand
TGCCGGCGGCTACGGGCCATCAGAAAATGTCCTCGATATCAGCGGCACTCCCTTTCGACCTTGGCGAGATCCGGAACTCCAGATCCAGAGCGCTCAAGATTGTCAAAATCGTCTCCAGCGTCGCGGCCGGATTACCCGTCTCGATGAGGGATATCGTCGCCTGCCGCAAGCCGGTCTTTTCCCCGAGCTGCGTCTGGCTCAAGCCGCGCTGTTTCCGGGCCCGCCGGATCAGATTGCCGATCTGTTTCGGGTTGCGTGCAAGGTCGGACATGGTTTCCCTCCTCCCTTATTATGCGCCAAAACGAATAAAATTACAATATGCTAATTAGCGTATAAATGCGTTTTATACGCTAAAAAGAATGTTTAGGTCTTATCTGGATAAATCTATAGGGCGGACGTCTTGGAAGCAGTGGGGTCAGTTTGCATTAGAAGAGGAAACAAAAGCCTCAATCAATCCTCAAAATTAAGAGAGTTTTACACATCCAAATGCGCGGTTTCTTCAAATAAAAAATAATCTTACAATTTTTATCAGACAAGAAGCATTGGAGAATCTCTTTTATCCCATTTGATTTCGATTTCTGTTTCTCTAATTATCGTTTGACATTGTGCGACTCCTCTAAAACATTCCGGATCAATAGGGTGCAGGGCCATGGGATTGTGGTAGACCTTAAGACCGGCGTAAACATTATTGTTATAAAACACACGCCGACAGTATACAACCGCGCTCAACCTGGTATTCTGAGGGCGCTCATCAGGCCCCGGCAAGAACAGTCCACCCTCTTGAATCTCTAAAGATGCGTTCCCCGGAGTATTTCTACTGAAATTAACCGTTTGTTGACCCCACAAGGCACCTTCTAGAGAAAAAGGATCAATGTGCAACCAGTTTCCTTCGAACATAAAGACAATTAAAGGTAATTTTGCATCAGCAACACCCCTATATTTTTTGATTTTCTTCCGGAGCACTTCTTTAAAACGATCAGTGGAAGACAAATTTCCCCTCTGCCCCCATAAACTCGTAACAATTGGGCCTGGCTCTGCACGATATGGTTTCTGACTTGCCGTTAATTTTAGTTCAAAATTTATTTTGGGAGGCGAAATTGTCAGTTCAGTTGGTCCATTTTGTTCTAAGGTATCTAGCCATGACTGAATAATTGGCTTAGCTTGATTGAACTTGATTCCATCGCCGCAAAACCCCGTAGCATCAACAATAATGTTCCAACGATGCTGGAACTCACGATTCAATCGACTGGCAAGTTTATGAGCCATATCATCATCGTGCTCACGCTCTTTTGTCTGAAAAGCAGCCGCAACTTCCCAAATTTGCTTACCCCGTCCAGCAAAGTTCACCATAAAATCCGGACGTTTATCCCAAAGAAGAGGAGAGTGCTTCACGGAGGCGGCACCCAATCCATGGGCAACCCTGGATACCATCAGCTCAGCGTAGGCACTCCAAAATCCTCTGTAAGAAAGTGAACGTAACCTTTTTCTAAGTCTTTCTTTTGCCCGCCTCGAAGTTCCCTGTACCAATTTTCGAGGCGGGTGAGTTCATATTCTGGATTGGTGCCCTTGTGAATTAAATTTGGCAAGGGCCTCCCATCCCAAGACTCAGGAACAGGCACGGAACTTAAAAATGAAGCGGGATACAGGACTTTTCTTTTCAAGGTTATTTATCTATGTGAAATTTTCCATTTTTTAATTCTGGCATTCTAGGACTCGCTGTATAATCTAGGGGACTTTCTCAAATTCCAAAAAATATTGGCGGGGGAGGAAGGTGTGTTCTTTGGCAAGAGTAAGTCCAACCTTTTTCATGTTTTCAATGACACGTTCTCTGGGAACCAGATGGTGTTTGGAGAAGCCGAGTTTGCCGGACCGCTCGTCGTGGTAGAAATCCACGATGACCACTCGTCCATCGGGTTTGAGCGCGGATTTGATCTTGCCCCAGTAATCGGCATGATGTTCCACGTGGTGATAGGCATTGCACAGAAAGACCAGGTCTACGCTGTTTTCGGAAAGTGACGGATCGTCCGGTTTAGCCAGAATGAATGTGGCCCGGTTGGCTATCTCGAGTTTCTCCAATTCCTGTTTGCTGTAGTCCAGCATCTTCTGCTCGATATCCACGGCCAGCACGTGCCCCGTTTCGCCAACCTCTTCCGCGAACCGGCGTGTAAAGTACCCTGAGCCTGCTCCCACATCAGCCACCACCATACCGGGCGTGATGTTCAACGCTTCGACAACCTTTTCCGGCTGTTGGTATTCATCCCGTTCAGGCCGTTCAAGATTCTGGATGTAAGTGTCAATGTCCCACGGTTGATGTGAACAGCCAGCAGTCAGACTGGTAAGGAGAAACGCCAGCAGGAGGCACCAAAGCCTCAGGCGATAATGTCGTGTGAATGAAACAATGGACTCTTTATTCATGATTGAATCTCCCATTTGTGAATAAATAGGCCTATGAGAAGAATCGTTATTTTATGGTATTTGTGTGGTCACGCTATAAGAGGATAAAAGATAGGCCGTCTAGCTCTCCTATCCTCATTTCCCTTTCGTCTCCTCCGGCGGGCCCAGTTGTTCGATCACATAGCCGTGAGGATGTGAAGGATGAACCATCTCGGTTCGTAGCCGGGGATGCCGTCGGGATGGAAGGTGTCGCAAGATACCGGCTCGCAGCTTCAGGAGTGAGGGCACCGTCCAGCGCATCAATCGCGACGGTTCAGGAAAGCCGAATGCTGTAATGAGTGGAGGCTCCAACAGGGCATAGATGGCCGAGCGGACCAGCGGGGCCAATATTCCTGGAAACCAGCCAACAAATAGCTCAACCGTAGCGGTTCCGACACGGTGGTTGGATGGGGTGAAACGGAATCGTTCCCGTTCATACTCGACATTGAAACGCTCAAAGGTCTGGTAATCCTCTGGAATGTCTTGGATCTGCATGGCTTGTCCGACGGCTCGCCAGAAGTAGAAAAGACCGAGGCGTTCCTGCTCACACATGGGTCGCCAGCCATAATGCCGGTTCCACCGTATGGGTTCAAAGAGAAAAGTGGAAAGAACATACAGAAAGTCTTCGTTCGCAATCGAGAAACGTCCATGCAGCCGGTTGATTCGTTGGATGGCCCGACGGCCCCGTTCACTGCTGTATCCCCATTCCAATAATTCGCTGACCAGAATGTCGGTATCGTCATAGCGTTTTTGAGTTCGTTGCCTAAATTCTCCGGTCCGATCCAGCAGTCCGGAAATACTCGGGACACAAAAGGTGCGAAATAACGCCAACTCCAGAGCGCGGGTCGTGTCGAAGGAAAAATCGTAACAGGTGGACAAAAAGACAATACGTTCATGATCCTTTTGTGGATCGAGCGTTTGGATTTCCTTGAGTATGCGGTCTCGCGCCATCGTCACAATCGCTCACCTTTCTTCTGCCCGGTCATATCCCACCATAAACTTCTTGACGGATCAATAAATGGGGTGCGACTCGGAAAGGGTTTTCAGGACACTCATTGGGCCTCGTTTTCGGAGAATGCCATACTAGGGAGGACTCTCCTTCGGCGCAAGCTTGTGGTTCGGGGCGAGGGCTTTGCTTGTGGTCCGAAGTTTTCTCATTTTGGGTGTGAATAGCTGCGGGGCTGTTCCTCTTTTCAAGCTGTGGGAGACTAGGGAAATCTCTATAGCAAATTGGCACGGCAGGAGGGTCCGTCATGCATTTTGGTCATTGTTATTACGGGAATCTTTATGGCCGATTTGTGATGGCAGTTAAATATGCATTGTCCTCATCGAAGGAACCGGTTTTCATCGACCTTTCTTGGCGATTCATCGAGGCAGGATACATTTA
>JAUIKP010000399.1 GCA_030430725.1 Nitrospiria bacterium | reverse complement strand
TGCTATGGCGTTATTCTCCTTGCTGTACCAATGATAGCGTTCACCCACGATCCTATTAAGACCAAAGGACTGAGGATCCCCATACCGTTCGAACAAATTCCGGTCGATTTTATCTCCAATAGTCTCTGCCACGGCTTGCACACGCAGACCGGCGGCTGATTCCATTTCCCCGGTAGCCGAAGACCCTAAGTATCCCACTGCGGCCATCGGCACAATGCCAAAGATGGCGAACAACGCCACCAACTTGGTTGCGATTCCCAAACTGAAAACTGTGTTCACCATCCTGTTCATAAAATCCTCGCTGACTTCTCTAATGTTGGTATTCGCCCATGGTGTCCTGGACCATCCCTGGCCATTGTTCCTCCCAGTCAGGCATGGATCTCAGCGTTTTCTTCCACGTCTTGAATGTTTCCCACTACGGTTACTTCCTCTTCAGTAAGAACACGATCAATGTCCAACAGGGTCACTAAACGATCCTGGGCATTACCAATGCCGGCGATAAATGTGACATCGACCGATGTGCCCATGTCCGGGGGAGCCTGAATATCCTTGGCATTCATATCCAACACATCGGACACCGCATCCACAAGAAAACCCATCACACGATTCCGGACATTGACCACAACAACCACGGTAAACGACGTGGGTTCGGTCACCCCCATTCCGAATTTCATGCGTAGATCCACAATGGGCACAATTGTGCCACGAAGGTTGAGGACCCCTTTGAGAAAATCCGGGGTATTGGGAATCCTGGTCACGGTGGTATATCCCTTGATCTCCTGAACTTTTAAAATATCCACTCCGTAATATTCATCCGCCAAATTGAAGGTCAGATATTGTTGATGGTCGCTGGCATACGTCGTTCGAATCGAGCGTTGCTCTTTCGGTTCAACCGTTGCGGTCGTCATAATCAGGCTCCTTTGTCATAATTTTTTGTTATCAACCCTCATTTCCTTGGTAAGAAGTGCGCATAAGCCGCAAGAAAGAATTCGGGCCATTTTTTTCTCCCTACTCTTTCCGCCTTACTTTTACCTCTTCCTTACGCCGCCGCAATGTGGCCAACTCGTGCTAATTTGGCTAATCCCGGTATATCCAATATCAAGGCAACTTGTCCGTCTCCCAGAATTGTGGCTCCGGAAATAGCCTCAACCTTGCGAAAATTCTGCTCTAAACTCTTAATGACAACTTGTTGTTGCCCCGTCAGTTCGTCCACGAGCACGGCCAATCGCCGACCATCGGTTTCCACAATCACCAACAACGCCTGTGAAGGATCAGTAAAATCGGGCGTGAGGTTAAAAGCCTCATAAAGTTTAACCACCGGCACCCATTCTCCACGAAGACTGACCACCTCGCCTTTCCCCACGATCCGTTGCAACTCATTGGGTTTGGGGCGAATGGATTCGGTGACCGCAATCAGCGGGATAATATAGTTATCCCGACCGACCCGGACACTCATCCCATCAATGATGGCCAGCGTCAGCGGCAATTTCAGCGTGAGACGAGAGCCCTTGCCCATTGCGCTCTGAATGTCCACTGACCCGCCAAGACCTTCGATATTCCGCTTCACCACATCCATACCCACTCCTCGACCTGACACATCGGTGATGGTCTCTGCAGTGGAAAAACCAGGACGAAAAATCAGTTGGTACACGGCCTCATCCGACAAATTGCTGCCATCGGCAATGATCCCCTTTTCTACAGCTTTTTCAATGATCTTTTCCCGGTTCAATCCTCTCCCGTCATCTTCCACAGCGATACAAATATTCCCACCATCGTGATACGCATGAAGACGAATGGTTCCTCGTTCCGACTTGCCTTGAGCCACCCGGTCTTCGGGTAACTCCAACCCATGATCCGCCGAGTTACGAACCAGATGAGTGAGCGGATCGCCAATCGCTTCAATCAGCGTTTTATCCAATTCGGTTTCCTCGCCGGACATGATCAATTGAATCTGCTTCCCACTTTTCCCTGCGAGATCCCGAACTAACCGTGGGAATCGGTGGAATGCACTGCCGATCGGCATCATCCGAATGGACATGACCCGCTCCTGTATCTCTCGGGTATTACGTTCCAATTGCGATATCCGCTCCTGGAGAACCGGGAGTTGTGCGAGGGTAAATTTTTCACTCAGATCCGTGATCATCGATTGAGTAATCACCAATTCTCCGACTAGATTAATTAATTTATCTATTTTCTCCGTATCAACCCGAATAGACGCCACTTCATTTTTTTTCAATTGCTGCTGCTTCTTAAGCGCCCTAATGACTTGCTGAGGAGACACCTTATTCTCCTCCACCAGAATTTCGCCAAGAGGCTTTTGCTTAGCCAGACTTTCCGCGACTTGCTCCGGGGTCACCACCCCTTCTTCCACCAGAATATCCCCTACTCGTTTATAGGATTCCGGTTTTTTCGGTGCGCAATCGATGATGCTGAGTTCACTCCCATCCTGGACAAACGCAAAAACCTCCTCGACCTGTGCAATAGGTGCATCCGTTTCCAATTCCACCTTCCAACTGAGATAACATCGTTCAGGATCGAGTGAGTCCAAAGCCGGCAGACCATCGGTTCGTACATGGAGCTCCTTCACCATGCCTAACTCATGCAGTGCCTTGAAAATCTGGGCAGGATCCATACCCCGTTGAAATAATTCCGGTAAGGGCGTCCAATCAATCTGGACTCTTCGCCACGTGGCCGCTTGAGGCGGAGAACTCTGGGAAGCGGTTTCAGCAATTGACCTCTGTGGTGCAGGAGCGGTCGCTCCCTTCTGGCAGGCCTCCAATTCTTCTTCTAAAACGTGAATGGCTGTCTCATTTGCTGCCTCACCCCCTTGCGCCGCGTCCAAAAGACTTTTCAAACCATCCAACGCCCGTAACAACACATCGATGACATAAGGGGTTACCGGCATTTTCTTATTTCGGAGGTCATCCAGAATGTTTTCCATTTTGTGAGTCAGCTCGGAAATGGCCGTAAAATGAAACATCCCCGCGTTGCCTTTAATGGAATGGGCACCCCGAAAAATACGATTCAGTAAGTCCAGGTCAGTCGGACGTTGCTCTAACGCCAATAAACCGGACTCGATGGTTTCCACATGTTCAGCCGATTCAGTAAAAAATGACTCTTGAAACCGGGAGAGATCAACCGTCATTGAATGAACTCCTTTTGGTAAGGAGTGAATAGTGAGGAGTGACTGTCCCTTCTCCCTCACCGTTTCACTGTAGATTTCTTTCTTGGTTCGATCTGCCTAATGAAGCGTTATGGCTAATTTTCTTTACTTGCTTGATGGATCCAGTGATCATCGTTTTGATTGGAAGGGGTTGGAATTGTATCCTATTTCATGACTTTTGAGTGTGATATCGTAGGCCATGGACCAACTCGTCCAGCCTATCTTTCTCGCTCAATGAACCCTTAGAATAAGGTAGGATCTGCATGAACCCTTTTTAGGGATGGTTTATCAACCCATTCAGTATTATTTGCCCAAATTCCTGTGCATCTAACCAAATATCCAATATTATTCATGTGATGAAAAGCCTTGTGTGAGTCTAGAAAGCATCACGGCAAATACCATTCACGCTCCACGACTTTTTCACCAACTCTTTTCAGCCTGGTAGAACTTTCTTAATCGTGGCTAACATTTGTTCTGGATTAAACGGTTTTACTACCCACCCCGTCGCTCCCGCACTTTGCCCTTCCTTCTTTTTGTCATCAGACGATTCAGTGGTTAACATGAGAATCGGGGTGAACTTATGGGCGGCCATGCCCCGCACGGCCTTAATCAGAGAAATCCCATCCATGTTCGGCATATTCAGATCCGTAATCACCAAATTGGGCTTCGCC
>JAUIKP010000005.1 GCA_030430725.1 Nitrospiria bacterium | reverse complement strand
TGCTCCTCTTACTTTGGTCGGTGAGACAAGGCCACGATGTTATCGCAGCTGCCCCCCTCAACCAAGAGTTCAAGTTGCACTTATGAGTTGAATCCAAGTCTCATTGTAGTTTTTCTAAACTACAAAAACATCCTTTGGGAATAGCAGCCTAAGAAGGACGAAACGGTTATCTTCAAAAATTAATATTAGACTGCGTGAATATTCTTTTCTGATTCTCACTTTACTTACGGAACGATCGTTCGCATGGTTTATGCGACCATCCCGTATTGCGCGGTGAAATGTCGGAGAAAGGGCGCTTGTTCCAGAAATCGAAAGGGCTTCAAGCCTTCACGCCGCCGGAACGCTTCTTCCATCACTTCCACGATATAATCCACATGCTTTGGGTATAGACCCGCATGGGAATCGCCAATCGAACAAGTTCACAAAGGCGCGGCTCACCATTTCCCCTTTACGTTTGCCAAACAGGACGATGCCGATTCCCGCAGCCCTCATACTCGCTAAAAAAATACTCATGGGGCGTGATTCTTACTCGGCTCGAATCCTCCTGCAAGCCTTACATCATCTCAAAACTATCCTAATTTTTGGTGCAGCGAGGATCTGCTTGCTGAATGGCCGCGATCTTCTGATCATCGAACGGGATTGGGGCGCAGCCATGCCCCTTTTCACAGACGAAGTCGAACCTGGCCGCCGGCTGATGACAACTTAAGCACGTGACTCCTTGCGATACATTGACGACGTTATCTCCCCGATCCGCAATCTTGGTACCTTCTTTGGAGACTTCCAAAAAGAAAAATTCCCATCCGTTCGTTTTGGGAAACTTGTCATGCGGATGCTTCACCATGGCTTCATGCGGAACAAGTTGTAATATGGTTCCAACCGGATACTCGGTCTCCGGCACGCTGTCCCGTAAGATTCGCTTGGCCTCCTTCAATTTTTCCGGATCGTCGTGCTTAATGCGGGTATTCCTGACTTTCGGCCAATCGAGAATACACCCGAACGTGTCTTCGGACACCGTCACTTCCTGAGCCGCCACACCATACACCAGACAAAGCACGAGTCCCGCAGCAAGAACGCCCCGCTTACACACATATGATGTGAAGCGGGAAATGAGCGAAATGAAGGAACGCATCACCGTACTCCTTTCTTTTTGTTTTCCCCCTGGACTGGCATCCCGGGAAAATAAAGTACTCTGTGATCCCACTGAAACGATTCGTCTTTCACCAATACCTGTTAATTGTGCGATGCATCATACCTCACGCGAAAGAGCGAAGGAACAACTGCCAATTTTACCCCATACCGCACTTCTGCATTGTTTGTTTTTATTGGTTATTCCATCATCCCGTATTGCGCGGTGAAATGTCGGAGAAAGGGCGCCTGTTCGAGAAATCGAAACGGCTTCAAGCCCTCACGCCGCCGGAACGCTTCTTCCACCACCTCCACGATATAATCCACATGGCTTTGGGTATAAACCCGCCTGGGAATCGCCAACCGAACAAGTTCACGAGGGCCCGGCTCTTCTTTCCCGGTTTCGGCGTTGCCTTTGCCAAAAATGGGAGTAACAATTTCCCCATTCGAAAAACTGCAATTACCCTGAAGCCAGGACCAAAGGGCAAAGCCTCATGACCTCACCTATCACCAGTTCTCTCCATCCGGTCCCTCTTATCTTCGTTCATTATTGTCATTATGGTTATATGGTCAATATTGCCATATATCTATTTTCATGATATGGTTTTCCATATGAAAACGACCTTAAATATCGATGACAAGGTAATGGAGCAGCTCAAACGGGAGTCGGCAAAACAACGGCGAACCATGTCAGAATTGGTCGAATCGGCCTTGCGGTTGTTATTTCAAAACACAAAAACCCCAAAGACCCTTTCCCCCCTTCCCTCCTTTAAAGGTGGTGGCTATCTGGTGGATATCACGGATCGTGAAGCACTCTACCAGGCCATGGAAGGTCGCTAGTGTTCGTCGTGGATACCAATATATTGGTCTATGCTGCAGACGAGGATTCTCCCGCCCATGCTCAATGCCGACAGGGATTGGAAAGCTGGCGAAACCAACGGTCAGCCTGGTTTGTCACGTGGAGTATTCTCTATGAATTTCTTCGTGTCACCACTCATTCCCGCGTCCTCAAATCCCCTTGGACCGCTTCACAAGCCTGGCAATTCGTGGATGCCATCATTACCGCCCCGGCGTTGGGTGTATTGGTAGAAACGGATCGACATGCAGCCGTCGCCCAAGAAGTGCTGAATGGTGTCCCTCAACTCCATGGCAACTTACTCCACGATACCCATACGGCCATACTGATGAAAGAACATGGCATTCGACAAATCTACACACGAGACATGGACTTCCATCGATTTCCTTTTCTAGAAGTCATTGATCCGCTTAAAGCGTAATGTTCTTAAATAATCAGTATTCGCAGGATATGGTGCAGCTCGCAGAATTGCGTGAACATCCAGGTTCGACTCAAACCCTTACTTCCACAAGTTCCGCTCAGCTAGTTATTCCACTACCCCAAATCGAGCAGTGAAATGTCGGAGAAAGGGCGCTTGTTCCAGGAAGCGGAACGGCTTCAAGCTCTCACGCCCCCGGAAGGCTTCTTCCACTACTTCCACGATATAATCCACATGGCTTTGGGTATAGACCCGCCTGGGTATCGCCAACCGGACAAGTTCACGAGGGCCCGGCTCTTCTTCTCCGGTTGCCGGATTACGTTTACCGAACATGGCGGTCCCGATTTCTACCGCCCGAATGCCTCCCAATAGGTATAACTCCACGCAAAGCGAAATACCCGGTAGATCGAGCGGTTGAAGATGCGGGGCAAAACGTGCCGCATCCAGATAGATAGCATGTCCACCCGGCGGCCGCAGTGTCGGCACACCGGCTTCATGTAAATGATTGCCCAGATACCCCGTGGAGGTAATGCGATACTGGAGATAATCTTCCTCCACCCCTTCCTTCAACCCTTCGGCCATCGCTTCTAAATCCCGACCGGCCAACCCCCCATAGGTGGGAAATCCCTCGGTTAAGATCAACAGGTTTTGCTCTTGTTGGGCCAACTCGGCGTTGCGTGTGGCAAGAAATCCGCCGATGTTCACAATGGCATCCTTTTTTGCGGACATGGTACAGCCATCGGCCAGATCGCACATTTCACGAACAATGTCGCGGACCATTTTTCCCGCATATCCCGGTTCGCGCAGTTTAATGAAATAGGCATTTTCTGCAATCCGGCAGGCATCCAGATACAACGGACGGTCAAAGGCGCGGCAGACCTCGGCCACTTCTCTGATGTTGGCCATCGAGACCGGTTGCCCTCCACCGGAATTATTGGTGACGGTGATCATCACCAACGGAATACGCTCGCGCCCTTCTTTTTGAAAAATCGCGCGAAGACTTTCGACATCCATATTCCCTTTGAAGGGAAACTCACTGGAGAGATCGGCCAATTCGCGACAGGGCACATCGATCGCCCGGGCTCCGCAAAATTCCACGTTGGCCCTGGTGGTATCGAAGTGCGTATTATTGGGAATCACGTCACCGGCCTTGCATATGGTGGAAAACAAGATGCGTTCCGCCGCCCTTCCCTGATGGGTCGGGATGACAAGCGGGAACCCCATTAATTCCTGTACTGCGGCTTCAAACCGGTAAAACGATGGACTTCCCGCATAACTTTCATCCCCCCGCATGATAGCTGCCCACTGTTTGGCACTCATGGCCCCGGTGCCGCTATCGGTCAGGAGATCGATCAGGACATCATCCGAGTGCAGCTGAAAAACGTTGTACCCAGCTTTGGCAATTAATTCCCGGCGTTCGGTTTCTGTCGTCATCCGGATATGTTCGACCATTTTGATACGAAAGGGTTCGATGATCGTGTTAAACATACTCGGTCCTCCGGTTATGCTGGTTCCTCTGTTTCCCGACCCCGGAAAAGCCCATGCCGCCCCATCACCAAAATCATAGCATCTTCTGAAAAAACCTCGAACGATTCAACCCTGAAAAATTCCCGCCTGAATTTCATGCATCCCTGAGGCTCACGGGCTTTTGATAGGAATTGGGTGGGATGAAATCCCGGCATGCTCTCCCCAAGCAAGAGGAAGAGACCGACACTGCGGGGGGGTTCTGGTTGAGCGGATTTCCTTGCCAGGTCTGAACTTCAGACCTGGCAGGGATTTAATTGGAGATGTCAGGGTAGCGGATTTCGGAAATGAAACTCCTCATGTTGTCGGTTGGAACTAGCCTGGAATGGGTTCTTCTTCCTTCGAGTGGAGAAGCGCCATCAACTCTTCCCCGGTCATGACTTCGGCCTTCAACAACGCCTCAGCCCCGTTCAACAGCACGGGTCGAAGCCTTTCCAACAACTCACGGACACGATTCCCTTGTTCTTCAATGAGGCGACGCACCTCTTGATCGACCTGTTGAGCGGTATGCTCCGAATAGGTCGGAGTGGCATGCGACTCCATATTTTTCAAAAAGGTCGGCTGGACGGATTCATCTAACGCCACCGTTCCCAATTTATCGCTCATCCCATAATCTTTGACCATCCGTTTAGCGATGGTGGTGGCTTTTTGCAAATCATCAGCCGCTCCTGTGGAGGCCTCTCCAAAGACCAGCTCTTCCGCCATACGCCCCCCTAACAGGACGGCAATACGATTTTCTAATTCAGACCGGGTGAGTAAGTACCGTTCTTCGACTGGTAGCTGAAGCGTATAGCCCAAAGCTGCAATGCCACGGGGAATGATCGAGATTTTTTGGACGGGATCACATCCAGGCAACGACATGGCCACAATCGCGTGTCCTACCTCATGATGAGCCACTCGCTTCCGTTCTTCCACACTGAGGACCCGGTTTCTCTTTTCCAAACCGGCAATGACCCGTTCCACAGCTTCCTCAAAATCCCGGTGTTCGGCCGTCTCCCGACTTCGTCGAATGGCCAGGAGAGCGGCTTCATTCACCACATTGGCTAAGTCGGCACCAACCATTCCCGGAGTCATGGCGGCAATTTTGTCTAAATCAACATCAGGAGCCAGCTTGATGGATTTGGCATGTATGGCCAAAATAGCCGCTCTTCCCGGCCGATCGGGGCGATCAACCAGCACCTGTCGATCAAAACGGCCTGCACGGAGCAAGGCCTGATCCAGAATTTCAGGACGATTGGTTGCGGCCAGCATAATGACCCCTACACGAGGATCAAACCCATCCATCTCCACCAATAATTGATTCAGGGTTTGCTCCCGTTCTTCGTGCATCATCGGCCCCGTTCCCCGAGCCTTTCCCAGTGCATCCAACTCATCAATGAAAATAATACAGGGTGCTTTAGCCATGGCTTGTTCAAACAAATCTCGCACCCTGGCTGCTCCCACCCCCACAAACATTTCCACAAATTCCGATCCGCTAATGGAGAAAAACGGCACACCGGCTTCTCCCGCAATCGCTTTCGCCAGCATGGTTTTCCCTGTACCCGGCGGCCCCACTAAGAGCACACCCTTGGGGATCCGTCCTCCGATCCTCGTGAATTTCTCCGGAGTCTTTAAGAACTCAACGACCTCCATGAGTTCCACTTTGGCTTCATCGACTCCGGCCACATCATTCATTCGAGTTTTGATATCGCTTTCAATATAGATTTTAGCCTTGGATTTCCCGATTCGCATAAAACCGCCACCCGCCCCTTGCCCCA
Source organism: Nitrospiria bacterium (assembly GCA_030430725.1). Classification (GTDB taxonomy): domain Bacteria; phylum Nitrospirota; class Nitrospiria; order Nitrospirales; family UBA8639; genus Nitrospira_E. The sequence continues at coordinate 15,647 of JAUIKP010000005.1, read as the reverse complement.
TCTTTCGCAAAATCCAAAACCAGATCCCGGCAAAGACCAGAATAGGTACGACCCAGGAGGCCACGTCTTTCCACAGCGTGCTGACAATCACACCGGCATATTCCACATGTTTTTCTTCCAGCAGAGACACCAACTCCGGATCATCGACGCGCACGGTCTGAAACCAGTGGGGATCCTCTTCCCCTTTTTCAGATTTTAATTTTCCGTGAATGACTTTGTCGGTTATGGAGATCTCGGCGACCTTATCCTCCTGAACCCAGGCTTTAAATTGACTATAGGGCACCTCATCCATATGTTGGGCGGCAAAATACATTTCCTGGAGAATAATGAGTCCCCAGAATGCAATAATGAAATACCAAATAGAGACACGATATTTTTTTTCCATATTTGCTATCCTAACCTCTGTTCCTGCGTGACCCTGAATCGCATGAAGTGAATATAATCCTACTGTACCCAAGAATCAGAAATACGTCTATCGAAATGGGTCAAAATTCTTCCCTGAACGATTGTTCCCGACGGTAATACCATCCGCCTCTTTCATCATGGGCCAGGGATTGAAACATTTGAGGATCATTGCCAATTCGCTATGATGGAAGCAAGATTCGGAGTCCGGCTGGATTCTCTCTTCTCAAGCATGATCACCTCTTTCGACTCTCAAATATTATGGGTGTTCCTGTCCGGCTTGCTGGTCGGAGTGATCATCGCGTGGGCGATATGTTCCATTCTCTATCGGGGAAAGAAGATTCAAGCCTTACAAGAGACCGCCACCCGGCTTGCATCAGCCCAAGCCCAGGCCGGAGAACTCCGGACCCAACTCGCGACCCTGCAGCGCGAACGGGAACAGATTTATCAGGAATTTCGTCTGATGGAGGTGGCCAAAGTGTCAGCCGAAACAAACCTCCAAAATACGCAACGACACTTGGCCGAACAGCGGGCCTTGCTGGAGGATGCAAAATTGTCCTTGTCAGACACCTTTCGCTCTCTAGCCTCGGAAGCTCTGGACGGGAATAATAGGGGGTTCCTGACCCTGGCCGAGGAAAAGTTTAAAGCCCTCAAGGAAGAGGCAACGGCTTCCTTCGATCAACGCCATACCTCTATTGAATCCTTATTGGAGCCGCTGACCGAATCCCTACGTACCTACCAAAAAGAATCTCAAGCCTTAGAAGATAAGCGGCTTCGTGAACTAAGTATCGTAGGAGAACAGTTACGCCAATTGGCTGCCGCCCATGCCACCCTCCAAGCGGAAACATCTAAATTGGTCAATGCCTTACGATCACCCCAGGTTCGAGGACGCTGGGGAGAAATCGCGCTTCGAAAAACCGCCGAATTGGCCGGCATGTCAGCAAACTGCGATTTCTTTGAACAGGAAAGCGTCTCCTCCGATACTGGACGTTTGCGTCCCGATATGATCGTCAAGCTCCCGGCAGGAAGAGATGTGGTGGTTGATTCCAAAGTACCGCTCAGTGCGTTTTTAGATAGCCTGGAAACGCACACGGACGAAGATCGGGAAGCCGCCCTCAATCGACATCTCGGCCAGGTAAAACGTCATATCAGTCAATTAGCCTCAAAGGAATATTGGGATCAATTTCCAGCCGCTCCGGAATTTGTGGTCTTATTCATCCCCAATGATTCGTTCTTAGCAGCCGCTGCCGAACGGGACCCGTCCCTCGTCGAGTCGGCCTTGACGAAAAAAGTCGTCATTGCCACACCCACCACATTCATTGCCTTGTTGCGTGCCATTGCCTATGGCTGGCGACAGGAACAGGTAGCGGAAGGGGCCCAACGCATCAGTATCCTCGGACAAGAACTCGCTGATCGTTTGGGCAATCTGGCAGAACATTTTGGGAAAATTGGACAAGCGTTAGGTCGGACCGTCGAATGCTATAATGCGACCGTCACCTCATTGGAGAATCGTATCTGGCCCACGGCCAGGAAATTCAAATCGCTCGGGATTAATGCCAAAAAAGACGTCATAGACCTCAAATCCGTCGAACAACTGCCAAGACCGCCTGGGGAAATAAAACCATCACCAGAAGACCTGCCGCGCGCATCTTCATAGGTTAAAAAACGCATGTTTCCCTCCCGCATTCTGGATCGGCCATTCCCTTGCAAAAGGATTTTCCTTGAATAAGGTTTGCTCCGCTCTTTCTGCCCCCGTGTGTACCTTGGGCCAGATTTGGATCAATTTCATATTAGCGCTATTCTTGAGTACCATAAATTGTTATTATAATTGTTGTTATGCGAGAGTTAATTTAGAAACTTAACCTTATATTGATATTGGAAAGGAGGAGGTATCGCCCGTGGGATCAGGAATAACCGACAGGTCGACAACAGATAAAAAAAAATGCTTGGAAGTCCAACACAAAAAGTTGTCTGGCACGTTGGGAGTGGGTGCATATCTTTTGATGATCATAAGCTTGGTAACCCCTACCGCCTTATCCTGGGCTGCCCCAGACGAAGGCTCGGAACCTCTCTCCAAGTTTTTAGAAATTCCACTGAAAGACGGAAGCATCCCGGATAAGCTCAGGTTCCCTCTCCATGAGCAGAATGGTGTTCAATATTTCAGCGCCGGATTAGGTAAAGAGGAACGGAGCCTGTCCTACCCGCCATATTCCCTTAAGTTGATTTTTGTGAAGGGCGAACGTGCTTTTTTAGCTGGAGTGACGGTTGAGGTGCTCAACTCGGATCAGACAACACTCGTATCCATTCCAGGTGAAGAGGTACAAGGTCCATGGTTATTTCTCAACCTTTCTCCAGGAAACTATGTGGTCAAAGCAACCGATTCAGGTGGAACCACTATTGAAAAACGCATCAGTCTATCCGGGGAAAAGACCACCCCTGTTCACTTTCGTTGGCGGTAAGAGGGAATTTCGCTTCCGATAATTGTTCTGATTGTCCATTTTTGAGCCCAAAACCATCCGGTTCTTAACAAGCAATCCCTCCCTCTGAGATCCTCATTCATTTTTGTTTTTTAGGCTTTATTACCTAGGCTTGATAGCTTAAACATAAATTCCTAAATATAAATATTCAATCTATTTAATTATTAAAGGTTTTTTCACATTTTTGATTTTTTTTGGATTCTCAAAATACAATTATGAGGATTTTTTAATATTGGATTAATCTTGACTTAAGATCAAAGAGCTATATCTATCAACAAGACACTATTATATATATGTCATGACAATCAGAGATAAGGAGATACATATGGGACATTTCGGAATACAGAAAAAGACCCCCACCCTTGGGAAAAGTCCCATTAAGCATGAAGCGGCTCATTCCGCTCCCAGTAAAAAAACGTCAGATCCAAGGCACTCGGATACGTGTACGCGTTGTGGAGGATTTATGGTCTCCCATTGGTGCATGAATGTGAATTATGATGCCGGTGGAATGGAAATCCTGACCAAACGGTGTCTGCAGTGTGGCGAAGTCATTGATCCCGTAATCTTGGAAAATCGCCTCAACCCTCAACGAGAAACGATGAAAAAGAAGACTCGTCCGCTCCTCTCCAGGCCTTTAGCATCATCGAATAAAGGCAAGGGATCAGGGATGAGCTGCACTCCCATAGGTTAACTTGAGGCATCTCACACTCCAGGGTGCTTTTGAACCACCCATGAGGAAGAGCTGGATTTTGCCTCCTGAGATTCGAAGACTGCGTATGTTTTTTAGTCTATCCTCCCCAGGATAATCCCAGGGCGCAAGCGTCCCCCTCTTCCTTATGGGTCCCATCTCACAGGAAGAGAATATCAGACGTATCGTATTTTGTGTCCCTTCTCGTTCCCATTTTCCTCAATCTCCCCCTCTTAGTCCTTGACTTCCTTGTACCGAAGAGGAATGAACAATGTTCATATCTCCCGTCATCACGAGTTTTCTCCTATTGCTCCTTCCGCAAATCACCTTCGCACAATCTGGTGACTTTGCAAAAGAGATCGATAAATAGTCTCTGCCTGGCGCAAAAACTCTCGGAGATGCCCAAATAACCTCTGGCCTTAATGAAGCACGAATCGTCTGAACGGAAAATACGGCAAGACTCACTGGCAACACAAACGGCTTTTTAAAAAATGAATCTATAAAAATCTTATTACCCGAAAAGCTTCAACCCATGGGAAAAGCTCTTCAACCTGCAGGATTCGGACCTCGAATTGATGAATTGGTGGTCAGCATGAACCGGGCCGACGAGAAGGCTGCTCCATTGGCCAAGCCCATTTTTAAGAATGCAGTCACCAACATGAGTTTTGACGATGCCAAGAAAATTCTGGAAGGAGGAGATAGCGCCGCGACCGATTATTTTCAAAGTAAAACCCGTGATCAACTTGCCACAGCGTTTAAACCTGACGCGGGGAAGACAATGAACCAAGTCCGAGTAACCACACAATACAAAGAATTGACGGAACAATATTCGATGCTACCGTTTGTTAAAGTCCTGGAATTTGATCTGGACGACTATGTGGTTGGAAAAAGCTTGGACGGGCTGTTTCGCACGTTGGCAAAGGAGGAACAAAAAATCCGCACGAACCCCGCAGCCCGCGTCACAGATTTACGGCAAGACGTCTTTGGCCAAAAAAACCGCATATTTTTTCGGCACATTCACACAATACTAAGGTCTCAATAGGAATGAAACAACCGATTATCGGGTTCCATCAAGATGACGTGGATGATTGGGTGGCGGATCTGGCCTGCGGACATGGGCAGCATGTTCGACATCAACCTCCAATGAGCTTTCGCCCATGGGTTCTGACACCAGAAGGCCGTCGAGCCCATCTCAAAACAATTCTCAATTGCAAAAAATGTGACGAGGAAGCGCCCCCTCCCTCACAAGAGACAACCTAATCCCACTTCCCCATCTTCCATAAGATTTCCTTCCCTCAAATAAAAATGCCTTGCAAACCGGACCATATTAAGGGTTGTGCCACATCGCTCCATCCGTGTGGTGTTCACCTCCCTGGTGGGTTATTTTCAGAATGTCTCCATTTCTCACATGAGCTTCTAAAGTGGAGATTTTTTGATTAATAGTCAACATGAGTTCATTGGCATGGAGAAACGGCATTAACCCTTGAAAGTGGTCGGGGAAATCCTCCAGCAATTGCCGAATAGTGGTGGCATTCTCTAACGTAATTTCAACTTCCTGGTCTTCAACCACTTCACGAAGTGCAAGACCGAATATCAATACTTTTACCATTCGGTGTTCCTCATGCAAAAATGAATTTCCATCCCAGTTCCAACTATCACAATAATATCCCGCCAGAACACCCGATCGCATTCCTTTATTTCTTCCGGGGATGGTCCCGCATGACCTGCGCAATGTGCTTGACCTCCGCCATCCCACGAAGTCCGTTTTTTAACTGAATCATACATGCAGGGCAACTCGTAGCCACCACCTGAGCTCCACTCTCCTGAATAGCCTGCTTCTTACGCTGAAAAATCTTTTGAGAGGTTTCATAATTTTTGACGATATACGTACCCGCTCCGCCCGCGCATCGATCGGCATCCTGCATTTCGACAAATTCAAGGTCAGCCACAGAGGCTAACAAGTCTCTGGGAGCCTGAGACACACCCGCGGCACGAAGATGGCAGGAAGAATGGTACGTCACTTTCTCCAACTTCCCCTCGGCCCCTACCCGGGTTGAGTGCATATTCGTTGACGATATCCCCTGTTCAACAAGAAATTCAGAGATATGCTTGACTCGTTTGGATAAATCAATGGCTGCAGCTTCCTCCGGCTCTCCATGAAACAGCGTGGCATAATCTTTCAGGCTTAACGTACACGAAGCACAACTGGTGATCACAGTGGCATACGATGCCAGGTGAGTCAGATTTTCTCGGGCGCCTTCTTTTACTAAATCCCGTAATCCGTAGGTTTCAATCGGTGTCCCTGAGCATCGTTGTGGAGGCAGAGCGACCTTCACACCGTAATCCGCTAACAGACCGATCACGGCATCCCCCACTCCATCATCAAAATAGTTGGCCGCACACCCATGAAAATACCCAATTGAGGCCTGTTGGAGGTGTTCGGAATGACACAGTTCAGGATACCGATCACGCAAATGCCGTTTCGCAAACGTCGGCAGGACCATTTCTCGAGGAATCTTTGCCGTGGGAGCCAACTTTCGCAACAACGGGCGAGTCAGCTTTTCCAACACACCTCGAATAACCGGACGATCCCAAAAAGACTGGGTCCATGCCAGGAGCTTTAACAGGGGATGAAAAATCCATTGACGGGCATGGAGGGCAAAAACCCATCCGGCCAACCCGTTAGGATGTTCCGCCCGTCGTTGAAGGATCAAGTCGGACACATCGACCCCGGCCGGACAAATGGTCCGGCAAGACTTGCAATTCAAACAAGCGTCGACCACCCGTTCGGATTGAAGATATGAGTAATCTGAAGCCGTCACAATCTCGAACCACCCGCGCGCACTCATATCTTCAGACTGAAACACATCATAGACCGGACACACAGAATTACATTTGGCACACGTAGCACAGGCTTTGCCCATACGCTCCACATCAATATGTTCCGTAAAGGAGGTATCACTGATTTTCACACCAGGATTCATCATTCCCTGTGGATCGAACGCCTGCTTCACTCGAACAAAAATGTGATACACCTCTTCGCCATACATCAAGCGAACCGTCTCGGCGCGGATACGCCCGTCTCCATGTTCTCCACAAATTGATCCGTCAAACCGGTCTAAGACGGTCTGGTGAATCTCCCGATGAGCCTCGACCATGGCAGCAACATCATGTTGATTATGCAAATCAAGCAGCGGCACAATATGAGCATTGCCATTTCCCACATGTCCAAAAATGGCGACCGGCACCGATCGTCCTCCAAAGTACTCTTCCAAATAGCGGATCAACTCTCCGGTGCGTGAAGCCGGCACGACGACATCATCGACAAAGTTTATGGGTTTTTTGTGAGGATCAAATCGATAGAGCATCGGAAACAATGCCTTGCGGGCTTTCCACAATTCCCCCTGTTTGGCGGGATCCGACGCCAACCTCACCTCCCCGGTGAGTGGAAACCTTCGACACATCTCCATCAAGCGATGACGACGATCTTCTCCTTCACCTTCATCAAATTCAATAAGCAGCGTGGCTGCCGCATCTGATGGAATGCCATAGCGATTTCGCCCGATCAAATCCAAGGAATTTCCATCCATCACCTCCAAGGCATTCGGGTTCAACTCCAATAAGGGGGGAACCGATTCGCCCATACCCTCCAGATGTCGAAAATGGATGAGACCCGTCACAGTCGCATCAGGTCGTTTAACCAACTTGACGGTGGCTTCACTCATAATACCAAGCGTTCCTTCGCTACCGATAAATAATTTTTGTACTTCAAATACGCCCCGGTCCAGTCCATCGACCAAATCAAAGACGTTATAACCGGAACTGTTCTTACTTACCTTCGGACGCTTGGCCCGAATTAACGCTTGCCCCTCTTGAAGCATGGTCCACACCGCCTTTAGGGATGGATACGCTTTCAACAACGAGGTATGAGCCGGTCCTCCAATAGAAACGGACTGAGCGTCAAGCCAACCCTCCGTAAGCAGCCGAATCCGGAGAGAATGAACGTTGTCCTTGACCGATCCATATCGAAGCGTATGCGGACCGGCCGAGTTGTTGCCGAACATGCCTCCTAATTTGCACATATCCCCGCTTGAAGGATCCGGCCCATACATCAATCCCAGAGGGGCCAACTGCTTATTGAATTCCGATAACACCAGGCCTGGTTGCACTCGTGCCCATTGCTCGTCCCGATTCACTTCCAGCAATCGATTCATTCTGGAGATATCCACAATAATGCCGGCTCCGATCGCTGATCCGGTCAGATTCGTTCCGGCGGCCCGAGGGGTCAGAGGCACCCCAACCTTGAGGGCATACTCCATCACGGCATGAATGTCTTCTTCTGTCTCAGGAAGGACCACAACTTGGGGCGGAATTTTGTAGATACTGGCATCGACGGAATAGGCTTTCAGCGTGGCCCAATCCCACCGAACTTTATCCTGGCCCAATTTTTTGACTAAATCGGGCCCCAGAGAAGATTTCTTATCAGGTAGCAACAACGGCATAGGACCTCATTCTGCTCCCTATGAGGATGACACACAACCCTTGTCAGAGAGAAAACAGGAAGGAAAACCAGCAGACCACAGCAGAACGCGTGGCCTTACGGTCGATTTAAGCAGAAAGATCGGAAACCCTTGCCTCCCCCTCATGCTCTTCAGGGGTAAAGGGAAGTTCCATAGGGAATTGTTCCGGACTACCCAACTCTTTGAGCTCTTTCAGCGGAGGCAAATCTCGCAAATCCCGAAGACCAAAACGTTGAAGAAACTGCTTGCCGGTTCCGTACAAAATCGGTCGGCCCGGGATATCCTGACGTCCGACAATTCGAATTAACTTCTGGTCCAAAAGGGTTCGCAACACACCAGAGGTTTCTACTCCTCGAATTTTTTCAATATCTGCCCTGGTAATGGGCTGTTTATAACTCACAATGGCCAGGGCTTCCAGTGCCGACCGGGAAACCTTGGCTGACGGCTTGGTCTTGCTGGTCAATCGCCTGATATACCGACTCTGCTCAGGTCGCGTGACCATGACATACCCGCCTGCCACTTCCAAAATTTGCAAGCCACGACCTGACGCCTCATACTCCGCTTGAAGATCCTGCATAGCACTTTTCACAGAGGATTTAGGTACCCCTTCGAGAACCAGGGCCAACTTCTCAAGACTCAGAGGATCATGCGAAACAAAAAGCAGAGCCTCAAACGCGGCTTTAAGTTCACCACGGTCTAACCCCGGTTCCTGGTCTACGGTCTCGGAATCCTTCACCTGTTGGGCGTCTTGGCCCTCATCTGAGAACTCACTTAAAGTAGGGTCTTCCGTTACCTCGGCATCAAGAGTATTCGAAGCTTGGTGTCCATTGGTAAGTGCGTCCATGATTATTGAGTCCTCCTCTGCGGACTGAACCCGATCATCTCTCGTTGCCCCTTACATAATACCCTCAGGCTATTTCTACATCCCCCCATGCATCCTCCGATCATTATCCGGCTCTGGCCTGTCACAATGGATCCACAACAAAATTTCCAGGAGAATCAGGCCCTCCAGCTGGAACAAAACGCCTGGACACCTGGATGGGACCCAACCATTCTCCTTGAAACAATCGAACCAGGTTCATCCTGACCAGCTCCAACAAGGCCAGAAATGTGGCAATGACCAATGGCTTGGACCAATGATGTTCAAATAATCCCTCAAAAGGAACAGTCGACTCCCCTTCCAATCGTTCCAATATGACTTGAATTCGGTCCTGAACCGTCCAGGTTTCCCTGGACAATTCCACGATTTCATCGGTGGGGGCTCGATCTAGAACTTCCTGGAAGGCACTCAGAAGATCAAATAATTGGAGATCCTCTGTAGCCATATCCTCCTCGGCCGGTGACTCTGTGGGCAGGGGAAGAGGATCACGAGGAAAGGACTCCCGCCAAAGACGTTCGCGGACAACCAAGTGCCCGGCTGCTTCCTTGAAACGCTCATATTCGACCAATTGCCGGACCAGTTCCGCACGAGGATCCAGATTTTCATCATCCTCTGACTCCGGTTTTTCCTCTTTGGGAAGGAGCATCCGGGATTTAATATAGAGCAGCGTGGCTGCCATAACCAAAAATTCCCCAGCCAAAGACAGGTTCAACGTCTTCATCATGGACAAATATTCCAAATATTGCTGAGCTATCAGTGCAACCGGAATATCATAAATATTGATCTGGTGTTTCCGAATCAAGTGGAGAAGCAAATCCATTGGGCCCGTAAAGGCCTCAAGTTTGACCTGATACACATCGTCATCTTCAAGGTCAGAAACAACCAGGGAGGGGACGGATTCCAATCAAGAGCCTTTCGACTGGGTTCCACAGTGCAGATATTTAAATTTGTATACCATCTTTTGTGTAAAGCCGCAATATCCTAACCAAATATAGTGGTTGAGACCACTTAGGCCGGTTTCTTCCCTTTGGAAAGCCAGAGGTAACAGAGCACCAAGAGAACCAGCCCCAAAAAGATCACAACCTGGGCATCATATGTCATCCGACCATTCTGAACCGAAGCCACATCACGTGGGAGGTTACTCCCGGTTAATTCCGGCATGGTGTGGAACTCAGCTCCGGAAAAATCCATTGTTCCGTCAAACCTAGCATTCGTAAAATCGACCACTGTGTGAAATTTCGCATTCGCAAACGTCACCGACTCTCGAAATTCGGCAAACCGAAAATAGAGTTCATGAACGGCCGAGATGGCTGAAAAATCGGCAGGGCCTTTAAACACCGACCCTGAAAGGCCAGTCCCACTGGCAAAGGTCGTTCGGGAGAAATCTGCCGCTTGTTGAAATTCGACTTCCAAAAACTCCGCAACTCCCCTGAATTGGGCGTCGGCAAAGATGACCCGATCACGAAATTGAGCCTGGTGAAACCGGGAATGCGTTCCAAAAATGCCGTGCGAGAAATCCGCGCCTTGGGCAAATTGAGATCCAATAAAAAACCCCTCAAAATCCACTTGCGCGTTTGAAAATCGTACGGGGCCCACAAACACGGTCTTAGAAAGATCAATTGATTGCTGAAAGACGGTTCCCGTGAAATCGACCGTCCCCAACATCAGAAGAGCCCCTTCAACCAGATTGGTGGCAAGCACTTTTTCAAATCGAGAATGTCGGATGGAAATTGTCTCTGGAATGACGCGAACCCCAGTGATACCTTTCTCGTTCAGGGATTTTCCCACTGACGGGGGAATGGAGGGATATTCCGAAATGGCTTGTTGGGGCAGAAGATCAAGCATTACCCGATCAACCACCAACACGTGGTCAAGATCAATCCGCTTGCCTTGCACGAGCGCTTCCAGGAGGTCAGCCCCCTTCACGGCAAAGGCCACTTCTTCCTCGGGCAAACAAGGGCCTTCAACATGCACCCAGAAAACGCTTTCGCTTCCCGGAGGAACCGGTAGGAGACGACAGGCCTCGGCATTGACTGAAGACACACCCAGCAGCGCAAGCAACAAGCCGAGCTGTAGAGAAAAATGTTCTCCCCAGAGTTTCATCAATGCCCACATCACATGAGCATGCCAGGGAAACCAACACCCTTCGCCTGGGCACAGAAGCAAAGGGACTGATGAAGAGAGATGATCGTCACGAGGTTGTGCCGGACTGAATGGAATTATTCGATCGTTTCGGGTGAGCGGGTCTATTGAACAAAAGAATCAGAGAATCTGGCCAAACCCTGCACAATCGTATACGTCCGTCTCATCGTGAAAAGCCCCTAGGTGGAAGGTGTGTTCTCAGCAGGTTGAGCCGCCTCGGGCTGGGCTGGCTCGGGTTGAGTTGGCTCGGGAGCTTCGGCTTCCGCAGATTGAGGGGCCTTCACTTCCGCGGGCTTTGGGGTCACAACGGGGGAAACATTTTTGAGCGCTAAATAAAAATCCCGATGTTCGTATTCGGTTTTAGCCAACGCTTGATCGACTTCCTGAATTGTTTTTGGCGGAGGCACCACCACCTTGTCCCCTTCCCGCCAATTAGCGGGGGTCGCACAGGCATAGCGGTCAGTTGTTTGCAGGGCAGTAACCAACCGAAGAATTTCCTCCACATTGCGTCCGGCATTGAGTGGGTAATACAGCAATGCACGAATGACTCGCTTCGGGTCAATAATAAACACCGCACGCACCGTTGCGGTGGAACTCGCATTAGCATGAATCATGCCGTACAGTTTGGCGACACGCATATCAATATCAGCAATCATAGGAAACGGAATCGTGGTACCCATTTTATCGTGAATACTGCGAAGCCAGGCTAAATGGGCATGGATGCTATCCACACTCAAACCAATGAGCTTCACCCCTCGCTGACGAAATTGCTCACTGAACTGGGCAAAGGCCATCAATTCCGTCGTGCACACCGGAGTAAAATCCGCCGGATGAGAAAACAATACCACCCAATGTTGTTCCTGCCATACACTAAAATTAAATTCGGTCTGTTGCGTCGTCACCGCGGAAAAGTCCGGTGCATGATCCCCGATACGAGGCAACCCTCGTTCTTCCGACATGAAACCTCCTTCAGTTGGCAAGACTAAAACTCTCCCCACCGCCCAAGGCGAAGGGACCACTCCCGGCTTGTTTATGAAACCGGCAATTCGAACAATACTATCAAAATGGCGAAAAGGATAGCCCAGGCACTGCCTTGGCCCATGGGGAGCCAAAATCACCAGGAGCGAGGAATTTCCTCTTCATCATCCTCATGACTCGATTCGGTATCCCGAAAAAACTTATCCGTGCCCAATTCTTCTGATAAGTCTTCCGTCAAATCCAAATCCTCATCAACTTCATCCGTGGAGTCCTCGGAAAACTCATCATCATCAAAATCATCCCCAAGATCATCCACATCCAGGGGATCAGTGACATCATCGAGTTCAGTGGTCAATGAATCCAGAGTGATATCGGCATCGGTTTCCACTTCAATATCCAATTCGGCATCGATGTCATCCGGCAGAGACGCATCCTCAATATCCGGATCGGGTTTCCGGATAAGAATTTCTTCCGCATCGGCATCAACCGGGAAGGGGTTCTTACTCTTTTTGGCATCAAGGCCCTTCCCCGCAGGCGTTTCTTTTTTAGGCCTTCCTGGGCTCTTTTTAGCTTCAGGAGGCGCCGCCTTCTTCGCCGATTTTGTGGGGGGAGCAGACTTGGTACGATTCGCCCTGGTTTTCGCCGCAGTTGTCTTTTTCGAAACATTGTCAGATGTAGTCAACTTTTTCTCTTTCCCTTTCACCGCCTTTTTCGGCGCCGCTTTGGATCGTGGTTGAGTTTGAGCCACGGCTTTGGGCGTCCCCTTTCCTTGTGCCTTCGCACTCCCTTTGACTCGAGCCTTGGCGGTTCCCTTGGTCCGGGCCTTGGAGCCGGCCTTCGTATTCTTGGCCTTCGCTTTGGTAGACGGTGATCGTTGAGGCTTCACAGACTTCTTTGGTTTGGCTTTTGTCTTCGGTTGAGCTTTCGCATGAGTTGTTCGCTTCCCCGTAGGCTTCTGTTTGGGCTTGGCCTTTGACTTGGGCTTAGCCTTGGCAGCCATGTGTCACCCTCCTGATTATTATGATCGACAAAAGATCCATCTGCGATGGATCGTCTCCTGAGTTGCCCCCATCTACCATGGAGTGACCCTCTCAAGCAACAGAAGATTTTCAAAAAGGAAATTCTTTAACTTTTCAAGAAACTTCCGGTCATTCAGCATCCCTGTTAGAATCAGGTCCCCATGGAAATTATTACCACGCATCTTGAGGCGGATTTCGATGGCCTTGCCTCAATGGTGGCCGCCCAAAAGCTCTACCCGAAGGCGCACCTTGTCCTCCCGGCGGGAGCCCAATCCCGTGAGCGGGCCTTTCTCGCGGAACATCCCCTTTCCCTCACGGCACTCTCGAGTCTGAATTTTCCGGATATCACCCGCCTGATTTTAGTCGATGCCCAACACCAGGACCGTTTAGGACCGCTCGAAAAAGCTCTTAAAAATCAACAGATTTCCGTTCATATTTATGATCATCACCCTTTGGAGACCACCAATCCTCTGCTCCCAATGGCTGACTATTGCAAAGTGGATTCGGTCGGGGCCACGATCACACTCCTCTGCGAAGAACTTCAAAGCAGAGCCCTCACATGGACACCCGAGGAAGCAACATTATTCGCCATAGCCCTCTATGAAGAGACCGGTCAATTTGGGTACCGGAATACCACGCCACGCGATTTTCAGGCCGGAGCGCTCCTTGTGCAAACAGGAGCCGACTTAAACCAGGTCACGAAGTACATCGCCCGGCACTGGACGCCCCCGCAACTGGAATTATTCCATGCCCTGTTACAATCGGCGCAAACACTGAACCTCGGACATCGAAGGATTCTCCTCACCACCCTCACCTGGCCCGACTATGTGCAGGACATGGCCCCAGTTGTTCAACAATTGGCGCAATTACATGGAGCCGATGCCATCATCGCCGCTGTCGCCATGGAAGGCAAGGTACAAATCATCGGGCGTAGCCGCCATTCCGACATGGATATGAATCAGATCACCAAAGCCTTTGGCGGGGGAGGGCACACCATGGCCGCCGCCGCCAGTATTAAGGACCTCACCATCGTCGAAGTCGAACAGAAAATCCACGATCTTTTGCAAGACCAGGCCAAAACCTGGCTTCCCATCAAACGTCTCATGACCACACCCGTCAGGACGGTGGAACCCAACACCACGATCAAACAGACTGAACGCCTCATGACCCAATACGAAGTGAACGCCCTGCCGGTGGTGAGTGGCAAAGGCGGCTTCATGGGATTGGCCACACGGGAAGCGGTACAAAAAGCCCTCTATCACAAACTGGCCACCCACCCCATCGAGCACATCATGGTGAGGGATATCTTTCTGGCCACATCAGACACACCGTTTGACGAGGTCCAACAGCATATGGTCGAACGGAATCAGCGGATCGTTCCGGTGGTGGATCACAACCAGGTCGTTGGTATTTTCAGCCGGACCGATTTACTTCGGGCTATGCACCAGGCACTCCCCTCCCGGGAAGGAAACGTCGAGCCCTCCACGGGAGCGTCTCCTTCAGCCACAGAAGTCCAGACGCCAACCTTACGTACGTCAAATCTAGCCAAACAATTGGCAAGTCGTTTACCTCCGCCCCTCTTAACCCTTCTCCAGACGATTCGGACACTTGCCGATACCCAGGAGGTGGCCGCATTCCTTGTCGGCGGATTTGTCCGGGATTTTCTTATGAACATTCCCAACTTCGATTTGGACGTGGTGATCGAAGGAGACGGCATTCGTTTTGGCAAAGCGTTAGCGCAGGAACTGAAGGCGGAATGGACCATTCATGAGCGATTTGGCACCGTCTCGATCGCACTCCCCAACACTCTCAACATTCCGCAGATGCATCACCTGGACATTGCCACGGCCCGGACGGAATATTATGAATATCCCACGGCGCTACCAACCGTGGAACGCAGTTCCATAAAAAAAGACCTCTACCGGCGGGATTTCACCATCAATGCCTTGGCCATTCGCATAAACAGGACGCCCGGTGAACTCCTGGACTATTTCGGGGGCCGGCGTGACATCAAGGATAGAATCGTTCGGGTCCTTCACAGCCTCAGCTTCGTGGAAGATCCCACCCGGGTCTTTCGAGCCATTCGCTTCGAACAGCGGTGGATACCGATTCAGCCCCACGTTTGAACCAAATGTAGATACCTTCGTCGTTGAATTCAACGACAGGTTCCTGCCGTCCTGCGACAGAGAAGAATTCAAACTCTTTTTTGCTACTCATTGGTTGTATGCGGTGACTACCGTGCAATCGTTGCCGAAAACTTCACAGATTGCAACGACACCTTTAGTTCTGACCTTAGACGAATCGCGGAGCACAAAGTTCTTTTCGAATCGGTGAATTTTGCCGCCGCGGCGACCTTTTTCTTCGGTTTCGAACTCCCTTCCACTCCTAATTGCCTCCACAATTTGATCTTTGGAAATTTTCCGAGTGGAGAACATGCGTTGCTGCGCGTGGATACTGAGCGTGATGACGTAATCTCTCGGTATCTGCTTGGACACGTGCAGCTTGGTCTAATGAATGCGAAAAAAGGACTTACTAGCTTTG
>JAUIKP010000398.1 GCA_030430725.1 Nitrospiria bacterium | reverse complement strand
AACTCGCTGCGCTTGTATGGTCTTTTCTTGTCATTCTTGAGAAGCTCCGAGGGGTCGGGGGTGGAGGGACATCGCTGCGCATCTGCCAGTTACTGGACAGACGGTTTGAGACTTCTCCCATCCACGTCCTCAACGTCGATGAAGAATCTTGCGGCAGGACTCCTGACCGCCGATTTGAACGCAAGCTTTCGTTGGTGTGGCCCACCCCATTGGTGAACCGTATTTTTGGAGGCGACGCGTAGGCAACCCGTTTTGCATGTCGGAGTCGATGTGGCCAAAGACCCCGTCGTCGTCGCTTGTGCCGAGCCACACTTTCCCGTTCACGAGATCCGCCATCAGCGCACCGCCTTACGCACGTGGCTCAAGTCTTTGCCCGCCGGCAGTCGCCTGGGGCTCGAATCCACCAAGACCTATCATGAGGTCCTCGCGGATCTGGCGCATGCCCACGGTCACACCGTCTTTCTCTTGAATCCGATGGAAACCCGGCATGATGCCCAAGCCATGGGCGCGCGGGCGAAAACGGATCGAGTCGATGCGACGTTGTTGGCTCGCTTGGTCGCCCAAGAACACGAGTGCCTGCGGCCTTACACACCGCCGACGGCGACCCAACGCCAACTCGACCGGTTCATTCGGCGGCGGGCCAAGCTCGTCCGGATCAAGGGCATGCTCAAGCTCACGATGAACAACCTCAGCGGGTTTGCCTCTGACGTCAAGGCCGTGCTCCGAAAGTTGGATGCCTTGCTGGCCAAGCTCGATGCCACCATGGCCACGCTGGCGGCCCGGGCGCCCGGGCATCGAGCCGCTCAACCGCGGATCGAAACGATCGTGGGCGTCGGCCCGTTGGTCGGGCTGAGCCTCACCAATACTATAGAGCGGGTGCCGTTCCGCCATGCCGAGGCCTTCGTCGCCTTCATCGGCTTCGACCCGCGGGCCAAGGACTCGGGGCAGAAAAGCGGGCGCCGCCGCTTATACAAACTCGGCCCAGCCGAGGTGCGCCGGTTGCTCTTTAATGCGGCCATGGCCGCGGTCCGAACCAAAGTCTGGAAACCCATCTACGACGCCTATCGCAGCCAAGGCTGGAGTGGCACGGCGACGGTAGTCATTATCGCGCGCAAAATCGCCCGAGCTGCGTGGTCCATTCATCGCTATCAGACGACGTTTAACCCGGACCGGCTCACAAAAGGCTTGACCTAAACCATAGAATCTCAAACAAAGCCCGCCTGTTCATGAGGGCGTCCGACCCAAGGACCGGACGGCAGGCGTCAGTAAACGAGGAGTGGGCACCAAGACAACAAAGGAAGACTTTTTAGGTTATTGGAAACACATTAAACCGCTGAACTTTGATACCCAAACTCCTCAATACAACTGAGCCCGCATTTAGAAATTCGCAGGGATGAGAGTGGAGGTCTGATGCGTTCTCTAAGGATCAGGGGGCGGGTTTATCCCTCATGGGCGGGGGATTCTTCGTGGTCAGGATGGTGTGAGCGGCTTGGGAAGCCTCTTTGACCAAAATTCCCATTTTGGGATGGGAAGGTTCGAGGTCGACGGGGAAGCCATAGTGGCGTAACCGTTCGCTTGCCAGATGGCCTATAGAGGCGACCATCATGCGATGAAGGGCTTTTCTAAAAAGGTTAATCTTCTCGTCCTTTTCCAACACCTTAACGAGATGTTCCACTTGAATGGCGTTGGTGATTAACAAAACCGGTATGACACCATCCATGACTTCCTGAAGCAGATGTTTCAGGGGTGCCAGATCCTCAGGTAAGGTCCACCGATAGACTGGGACCGGTCGAACTTTTGCTCCCCGTTCCCTCAGGCCTTCTAGAAATTTGGGGTTACTGACCCCATATTCCTGTACGGCGATCCGTAAGTCCTGGAGCCCGTCCGGATAGGATGCATCAAGAGCGACGAGAGTATCTTTCCATGTATTGGGTTCGGGGACCAGAATGTTCGGTTGAAGTCCAAGCTCCTTTAGTACCAGGGCCGGCTTAGGACCTCGCACGACGAGCACCGTGTTGCGCAAGGCGGCAATGATCGCCTCACGGGTATGCCGGGTTTGTACAACATCCAGCAGAGTCCGCAATCCTACACCGGTGAGCAGGATGAGTAGGTCAACCTGACCGGCCATCAAGGCATCACCACATTCCACCGCCTGAGGATTGTTCGATAGTGGGAGTTCCCTCATGGACGGGGCGACAATGGGCGCGCCTCCGTGCCGCACAATCAGCCGTTCCATTTCCGTGGCCATCCGGCTTTCAAGAGCCCCCACCCGGAGTCCTTGAAAGCCGACATTGAGTTGTTCACCGCTCATGCTGGTACCTTCCAGAGGGGAGAAAGATTTATTGGCCCGATGGTGCAGGCACATCCTGGGCACATCGGAAACCAGTGGAATTATTGCGGTCCGTTGGAAGACTTTTGATCCTCGTAAAAATTCGGACCTGGGGGGTTTCCCCCTGCCAGCCTGAACTCCGTAAAACTTTAAATTGGCCGGTTGCGGGTCCTGGGGGATTCCGGGCAGGGCTTTTGGCATAATAGTCTGCTTCATACCAGTCGGCCACCCATTCCCAGACATTACCCGCCACATCGTAGATCCCATAGGGGCTTTTGCCTTTTTCATAAATACCCACCTGGGTCAAGGTGGCCTCTCCCCGCCACGATTGATTGAAGTTCAAATGTTCCAGCGTGGGTTCAACGTCACCCCAAGGAAATCGCCAGTCGTTGGGTCCTTTTGCGGCTTTTTCCCACTCGGCCTCGGTGGGAAGGCGTTTCCCGGCCCAGTGGCAGTAGGCTTCGGCGTCCTTCCAGTCCACGTTGATGACCGGGAGGTCTGTGACGGACTCGGGCATCATATTTCCTTTCCACAGTCCTTTCTTTGGATCCGTGGGATGTTGGGGAGTCCGGTGACCGGTTTCAGTCACGAATTGAAGATAGCGCCCATTGGTGAGTTCGTACTTATCCATATAAAAACTACTCACAAACACGTCATGATTCGGCCGTTCGTCAAGTCCCCCATCCCTGGCTGCCTTGGGCACGCCCATGGGAAAGACTCCCTCAGGAATCAAAACCATCGGAGCGCCGTCTTTTCCCACAATTTCCTGAGGAGGCTCAGAAGCGCTGACCGTGTTGGAAACTGCGGCGATGAGTAGAAGGCCCGCCCATATCCCAACATACCCTACCCGTCGATTCCACATCCTTTCTACCATTTTTTCCTCCAATTTTTTTTGGCAATCCCACAATTTTTTAATGATTCGATTTCTAAATTACCATAATTCCGGTTGATCATGAATGTTAGGTCAAAGGTTTCGGAGGGAAAATTGAAGCATGAAGCCACACATAGACTCCACAGGGTCGGCTTTGGCGTCGCCAGAAGGAGCCGTGGACTATTCCTCCTGTTTTCATTGTAAACCGTTAAAACGGGAGGTGGGATCCTGGAGAAATACAAATCGAAGGTGCGATTTTTAACAGACCTTAAGATTCTTTGACGTTCGTTCAGCAACTTGCTCCATCCCGGGGTCCTGGGTATGATGCCTCTCTCCGAAAATATTCGCGGGCGATATAGTCTCACTCTTCATTCATTGACGGAATTGAGATGCAGGAAAAACGAAAAACCCTCGGGCTTCGACATTTGGCCTTACGGGTGCGGGATGTTCAGGTATCCCAGCGGTTTTATGAACGATTCTTTGATATGAAAGTTGTGTGGCACCCTGATCCCGGGAATGTCTACCTCAGTACGGGCTATGATAATCTCGCACTGCATCAAGTGACTTCTGAAGAGTTGGGTCAATTTAACCTCTTCCAGGTTCACCCGTTGGATCATTTGGGGTTTTTAATGGATT
>JAUIKP010000397.1 GCA_030430725.1 Nitrospiria bacterium | reverse complement strand
GTAGTTGGTATTCGTGACATTGGCGACATTTGGGAAACGGTTGTGAGTCCTACCTCATAAACGGCGTGATCAGGCGGATTTTTTATAATGCATGCTGTCAATCGATGGTTACTGCTGCCGCTGGTGTTTCTCGTCGGATGCGCCGGAATGTTTCAAGCCTCATTGCAACCGCTTGAAGACGAGCGGGACCGACAGGAGGTATTTCAAGCCCTCCGTCAAAGAGAGTCGACCATTCGCACCCTTCGAGGATTATTTCAGGCGTCCATCTCTGGTTCTGGAGTGCCGCTTTCCCATAAGGTTCTTGGCACGGTTTCATATATCCATCCCGATGTCTTGGACCTGAAAACCTTTATCCGGATGGGTGTTCCCGTGATGAATTTTCATCGCAGGGGCACCGAATATACACTGTTTTTAACCGGTGAAGACGAGGTGATCACTGGAAGGTTAGATGACCCACAGGAGCGTTCACCATGGGATCATACCGTCCTGCTGAGCCTTCGTGCCTTGGATGCCATGTTGGGAAAAGTTTCGGGGGTATCCGATGAGGAATCCCGGGTGTGGAAAAATAACGAACACTACCGTATTGATCTGGTCGCAAACCCATCCTCCTCCACCTCATCCCAGGATGATTTCACTGTGCGGACGTGGGTTGATGTCCAGACTATGGACCTGACCTCGATTGAATATCGACGCTCGTTCGATGACATTGTCGTATTGGTGGAGTGTGAAGATTATCGCGAGGTAAAAGTCACGAAGGGCGATGGCATCGTTCCGGTTCGATTGCCCTTTCTGGTTCGGGCGACAGACTATCGACCCAGCGGAGGATCCATTACCCTCCACTTCAAAGAGTTTATCGTCAATGCGGCGTCGTAGATGTCCTTTTGCATCTAGCAACAACTAATCGGTCAATCCGGAGCCAACATACGTTATGTTGTTTTTGGTTCTAGAATCTGCCACTGCCCATCAGAGTGTGGCCGTGTTTCGGGACCAACAGCTGTTAGGCAGTCTGAACTGTGAGGTAGGGCAGCCTCTGACCCCACAACTCATCCCCACCATCGATCGGCTGTTATCTTCGGTCTCCTTGACGTTATCAAATCTTGAAGGCTTGGTCGTATCCATAGGGCCGGGGACCTTCACGGGATTACGGGTAGGGCTGGCGACCATGACGGCCTTGCGACTGGCTTTACAGATTCCTTTGGTTGGAGTGACGACACTCGAAGGGCTTGCCTGGAATCATCCTGTCACCGACCTCCCGCTGCTCAGCACTATCGGTATTCGGCAGGGGATGGTGTATTGGGCACTATTCCGTTGGGAGAACCAACAAATGGTGTGCGTAAAAGAGTCTCAAGTCGGGGATATTATGGAGGTTTGTGGTGGTCTGACCGAACCGACCATTGTGCTCGGAGATGGGTGGATGCAGAACCGTGAGACTCTCCTTTCAAAAGGGTTCTCCCTTGTCGAGGCGCCTCCAGACGAACAATGGCCGTCAGCTAAAGGAATCGGACTGGCAGGACGGGTCCTGCTGGAACGAGGGACTCTCCTTCCTCTAGGCTGTACCCCGCATTATATTCAGCCATCGTATGCCGAAATATCGAAAACGAAAAATTTAAATCCAATCGGGTGAAACATTCTGGTACTTGTTTGGGTGCCTTAATTAGAGGAGTGGAAGCATGGAGACAGATGACCCTGTCGGAGGTGGTGATCTATCACACCATGAGGGTATTCGAATGGGGACCTTGGCTGATTTGGACGCATTGGTCAATCTGGAGGCGACCTGCTTTTCTGATCCCTGGTCGAAAAAGAGTTTTGAAGCCGAATTGCACGGAAATTCCTTTAGCCGGATTCTTGTCATTCCGGGTCCAAAGAAACAACTGGACATTCCCTTGTTGGCCTATATTTGCGTGTGGGTGATCTTTGAAGAGACCCGCTTTTTAAATTTGGCGGTCCACCCTCATTATCGTGGACAGGGCTTGGCTAAGCAGTTAATTTTACAAGCATTATGCATCGGGAGTGCTCAGGGATGTTGTCGGGGGATGTTAGAGGTTCGGAGCTCCAATCAGGTGGCAAAAGGCCTCTATGAGCGCTTTCAATTTAAGGAGTATGGTAGAAGAAGTTCCTACTATACGAATCCAAGTGAGGATGCTATCCTTATGGTTCTGGACCCTATTTCCAAGTTCCAATCTGATAAAATGGAGCATCTGGGAATTTCGGCCGAATGTCCAGTAAGAACGCTCCCCCGTTCAACAATCACTACTAACAAAGGAGGGCACCGATGGTGACGGACGAACAAATCGCCGATAATTTGCGGGCATCCAATGTGGAGTATCAGGAGTTGGAGGAATCCCATCACCGGTTGGATCTGGAGCTTCAGCAGTTATTGAAACACCATGTGTTGACTCCTCAGGAAGAAATTCTTAAAAAACATTTACAGAAGGAAAAACTTGGCAAGAAAGATCGAATGGCCGCTCTAATTCGTGAACATCGTGCCTCATGGGATAATGCCAAAACACCTGGATAATCCGAACGGCTGCTTCGCACTCTAAGTTCCACTTTCTAATGGCTGCTTTTTCCCCTACCATGGCCATGAATGCAGTGGTGCATCCCCTTCAGCGCCACATTCGTGATATTAAACGCCGGTTACTGATCGTGGGAGCCACGGTCATGGTGTTTTTTGTCATAGCGTTTTCCTACTCGTCCATTCTCATTGACTGGTTCAAGCGGCCCTTTGAAGATGATCTGATTTTTTATGCTCCGGCAGAGGCATTATTTGCCTCCATAAAAATTTCTTTTATGGCGGCGGTGATTGCCAGTGTGCCTACCATTCTGTATCAATTTTGGAAATTTATTGAGCCGGCGTTGCTTCGGGAGGAGCAACGATGGGCCGTGCCGCTTTTTTTCCTCGGGTTGGGATTTTTTCTTTTGGGATTGGGTTTTTGCAATGTGGTGATCCTGCCATTGGTCATCAATTTTTTTGTGACGTTTGGCATGGATCGAGCCATTACACCGGAATTGGCAGTCGGCACCTATGTCGATTTTAACGTGAAATTTCTTCTGGCGTTTGGCTTTGCTTTTGAAATTCCACTGGTGCTTTCCCTCTTGGCCCGTGTGGGTGTCGTTCAATCGTCTGTACTCATTCGGTTTCGCAAGCATGCCGCTCTGGTGGCGTTAATTCTTTCTGCCGTGATTACCCCGGATGCCACGATGTTTACCATGTTATTGATGGCTGTCCCGTTGATCATCCTGTATGAAATCGGCATTTGGGGCGCCAAGGTGTTTGGGCGTACTCCTCAGCCAGCGGGGGAGAAGTGTGAAGCACCTGACCAAGGAGAGGCACCCGAGGATGCAGCCAAAGGTTAAGAGGATTGGACCCGTGCCCCTATCATCACTAATGCAAAGGCCTAGTTGGATATGTCTTATGGGAGCCGTTGCCTCGTTCTGGCTTATGGGATTTTCCGGACTCGGAGAAAGTCAAGCGTTGATATCGTCGCTGTATTCCGTCTCCAATATTCCGTCTCTTCATTCAGATGGCTCCCAAAATACCCACAAAGGATTTGCCCCCAGTATTCAAACACTCGTGGTGACTCCGGACGGCGTGGTTTATGCCGGGTCCTTTGGAATGGGACTTTTCCGGAGCCAGGATAAGGGGAATTCCTGGGAGGCGTTGAATCAAGGCCTGACGGACCCCTTTTTGTTGTGTCTAGCGGTGATTCCCGGAAAGCACATCTATGCCGGGACGATGCGTGGGGGAATATATCGTCTTGAGCTCGAGGGGACAACGTGGGAGTCTATTGGAGCCGGATTACACGAAGCGGAAGTCAAATCATTCCTGGTTCACCAGAATGTCGTCTATGCGGGAACA
>JAUIKP010000396.1 GCA_030430725.1 Nitrospiria bacterium | reverse complement strand
AGACTATCTAGATAACGTCCGCCGTCGCCCTCCATCTTGGCAACTACCTCATTTGCCCAGGAGTCGCCTAGCGCGCCACCTGTTGCACGAGCACGCCAGTCCTCGTCAAAAACTCTCCCTCCTTGGCCCATGAACGCCATTGTTTACAGCTCACTAATGATTAGCTGTTTTGGGATCGTGTACTCAACTCATTGACAGCAACTTGCTGGGCATGGATCGCTCGGTCCAAAAGGACGCGCACGCTATCAACAGCATCCTCTTCGCCAGGCATGATATCGTATGTTCGCAGAAGAGGATCAATCCCGGAAACGTGCTGATCCCCCGACGAACATAGGAAGTTAGAACCTCGATGGGCTGTTCAAGTTGTTCGGCTAAGGCTTGGAAACTCTCAGTCGGCACATTTCGGCAGTACTCTTCTAACGCTTCGAGCCGTATTGTCCAACCACGCGTGCTCGCAATGGTGCCGGGAATCTCTGGCGGTCTGAGGGCCCGTGGCTCTTGAGCAAACTGAGCGAGAATGTCAACGGCTGTCAGTACCATCTCGAAGTGGTATTCGGAAGACACCGATGATGGATTGTCCGCTTCATCACTCTGTATACCAAAAACTCGTTTCAGGAATGAACGCATTGTCCGTCTCCGAGGGCTACAGCTTCCTTCTCAGTTTCATGCAACGGGAGGGAGGGACTTACGAAGAAGAATAGGGGGTCAAGTTTGTTTTTACAGGCCATCGACCCACCAGCCGACCTCAGAGAGAAGGCACGCATTTTTTTGAACGTCCAGAATCCCTTCGCTCCTTCTCTTTCCCGAATATTTGACGCCTGCCGTCTGGCCCAAGGGAGGGACGCTCTCATCCGCTGGCGGGCCTTGTGTGAGCCCTTCGCCAAAACTCAGGACAGGCTCCGCGAGTTGGTCCGCCCTCTTCAGCCTTGCGTCCATCCCCTTTCAATGAGGCCAGACGGGGCGTCAGTGGTTTTGGGACCTTTTACCGAAACAAAAGGGCCTCGGCTGCCTGGCCGAAACCCGGCAACACCGAATATCACGTTGACACGAAAGTTGAGGAAACAGATGCGATGCGTTCACCTAACCGCCGCCTTTTTTACTAGACAACACCAAGATGGGTTCCCGATACACATCGTAAAGCTGTAAGGCCAGAACCAAATTGGAAGCGCTGGTTTTATCCAGACGAATCCTTGCTCAACTCACGAAATATGTCAATCGTCAACCGCTTCAACAGGACAGACCCCTGCCAAGAGACTTGGTTGGTAAAGGAACTCAACAATTCAATTGACGGTTATTTCTTGTTTGGCAGGGATCGATCCACGAATACTCTGGGTGTCACGACCGAAATCCCATTGTATCCCGATATCTTCAGGAGGGCTTTATCGCCACTGCAAAAAAATTTTGACCGGCTTTCCAGAGCACAAACCATAAATTTATCATCAGGATCGGAGCACACAGGTTCATCCAAAGGGGGTACATGAACGACACTGGCATGGGAGATCAGAAGCTCGAGAGACGAAGTAAGGTCAACGGCTGTGTATTTCTCGGACAGCTCAACACCAACTCTTCGGTATTTATCCTGAATTTCAGCAGAGATCACAATGTCAACTTGGCCAATTCTCCAAGATTTCAGAATATCAAAAGGCGGTCCAGCGAAAACACACCAGAAATAAAGACATTGGTGTCAAGGACGAGTTTCATGAACCGGTTCTGACTTTGGCAATGGCCTTCCCAATGTCCGAACGCTTCAACCTGGCGTCCCTCGCCTGCCGCCTGGCCGTATCGATAAGCGAATCAAATTCATTTAAGACGGGCTTTTTGATAATTTTCAAAATGACCGCGTCGTCTTGCCCCACGACCACAAATTGATCGCCTTCTTGTAAACCCAGTTGTTTTCGTATCTCTTCCGGAATGACGACTTGGCCCTTGGATGAAAGTTTTGTTGTGGCTATAGCCCCCACTTCATTCTCCTTTTCTACAAACTTTCTAGTAAGATTGCATCCAATAGATCGAATACTTCAAGATGTTTTTTTAAGCACAACAATTCCTTCAGTTATTCCTTCAGTTGCATTACAAGACAACGATCCGTGCAGGCAAAACAGGAGAGCAGAGGATGGAGAGGGCTCATCTCACTCATTCAATGATGGATGAGAATTCCTCAGAAACCTACGAGGAAAGAGGTTTTCCGTTGCGGTCTAGGCTTTCTTGAAGGTTCAGGTGGGAAATAGCACCTTCACGAAGGATATGGATCTCTGTCAAAACCTGCAGTACCGTAGAGAGTAGGCCGTCGGGCGTGGGGCCCCCGTCTACTATCAAATCTACGTCTGAGCCTAGCTGCTGCATGACTTCTTCGGCGGATTGCGCCGGAATCTGGCCGGTGCGATTGGCGCTCAGGCCCGTGAACTGGGGCGGTGCTCCTCGATTTAAGCCGCAGGTTCCATCAGGTGTTTATCTTCCGGATCTGTAAACTTCTCTGCGATGGCCCAATGTTACAACAAGAACGCTCCTTGCCTCGTCGTTTATTTCGTAAATGATCCTATAATCTCCCACTCTGATTCTCCACGCCTCTCTTCCACTTAATTTTTGCACCCCATCGGGACGTGGATCGCTTTTCAATTTGCGGATTGCATCGATAATACGATCTTGATCAGTGGGTGGAATCTTGCTTAATGATCTCTGTGCCGGCCTTTCGATGAAGGTTTCGTAGGTCACAAGACCTTTCCCTCGCGTATTTCTGTGACCGCCTCATCAAAGGGCAAGGGAACGGTTGGAAGCCTCTTAGCTTCATCATACGCTCGAATGTCGTCCAATTCTTCTATTGCCTCAACAATCTTCTGCCACTCGTCATACGGCAGTAAGACCGCCTTTCGATTTTGATGTTCATCGACGACAAATTCGGGATGGATTTCAATCATTTTACCCTCCTCCAAACACCTGCAAAAAGAATAGTATCCTGGACAGACTCTAGCAGCTCATATCTTATCGGGAAAGATTGTTTCCCCTGATTCGCATAAGAGTCGTCCCTGCGAGTATTGATCCGTACAACATGCTTTCGTTTTACTCTGAAGAATACGCCATGATCGTTTTCATTTCAATTGGTTACGACCATGGCTCCATTCATGACGGGACCATGCGTGGATCGGCAGAACCCCTCTTCTCTGGTTCAGAGGCCTATCCACTTGAGGGAATACTCGATAAAGGACTTTTGGTTAACGTACTAAATAAGTCAAGTTGTCAGCTGGTTTGAAAATTATTAGGATAAAAAGTGAGGAGTAAGGAGGAATGGACAAAGAGAACTTTTTCCCCTCTCCTTTACTGGATCTCCTATTTTTATCAGGATTGGACACGCTTGTGCGTTGCCCGCAGCAGACAAGTGAGCCATCGCTCACGATACCTGAAAACAATGGAAAGAATTTGAACGGAGGTCTTGATACCGTTTCCTAAATCCCTGGAAGGGAAGGGGTACGGCATCCGCCCATGCGGACTGCCCGCATTTGACCGATTCCATGTTTTTGGATACGCTATTTAACATCCCGAAAGGGAGAATTGACATGCCCAAGGTCTGCATCCCCACATCACCACTGATCCTGGCATTTGCGGCGGAAGCCCCACCATTGTGGGCACGAGGATCTCCGTTCGCATAGTCGTTGGTTATATCCTGCATCAGGGCCTGACACCCGAAGAATTGCAGGCATCCTTTCCTCACCTGAGTCTCGCGGCCATATACGACGCCCTTTCCTACTACTATGACAACCGGAAAGAAATTGACGCAGAGATCGAAGCCAACGAGGAGCTGAGTGCCCAGGTAGAAAGGAAACCGTAATTTTCCTCGCCGGTTCCTCCTGGCGACGCTCATGAAGCTCTA
>JAUIKP010000395.1 GCA_030430725.1 Nitrospiria bacterium | reverse complement strand
GATACGTCCAACCTTTATGGAATTCTATTGGCAGGTATCACGGCTCTCATTTACTATATGAAATATAAGCGTTTTTTTGATAGAAGACTCTTTCGATATTTTTTGGCCTGTATATTGCTATAATTTAATTGTAGTTCTATAGTTCTTTTCGTATAGTTCTTTATAGTTATTCCGATCATCATTGATCGGTTCATTCCCTCCCCCTTCACCCAATGGTTTTCTGTTTGAAACCGGTTTGAAAGAGAGGCCCTCTCATGACCCACCTGCCTTCATTGCCTCCATTGGCAAAAGACTTAATGGACCCAAAAGCCTTACCACTAAGAAGTGGGAAATTTGAGAACGATCTGGCCTTACAATTCCTCTCCGGTCAATATTGTGGATGGCCCGTGGTTGATTCCACCCGCAAAATTCTTGGGATCGTGTCGGATCTCCGGCTCTTCGAAGCTGTTTCACGATTGGATTCGCTGGATGAACTCAGAGTGGAAGATACCATGACTTCGCCGGTTTTTGTGCATGAGAGTGAATCGCTTGATAGGGTGTTGAATTTGATGACTCAGACGCAAATCCAGAGAATGCCTGTAGTGGGTGATCAGATGCTTGTCGGAGTCATCTCCAAGGCCAATGTGTTACGCCATTGTCTTCCAACTTCGACTTCCTCTCAATTCGTTTCTTCGTGCGCATGGTGTGAACGCGTGCCGGACCCATCTGTCGCATCGGTTAGTACGAAAGGAATGCGGACATTGGCATCTTTCCTGTCGATGGAGCATCTCAAATTCTCTGAGATCGACCTTGTGCATACCTATTGTCCCTCTTGTTTGCAAACTCTTCAGGCACTCAATCCAGCATCGGGGAGTCTGTCCTCTGATAAGACCGAGAGCCACGAAGTCCCTCCATGTCTGTTGGTGGTCGATGATGATCCTTCTGTGGGCAGGCTGTTAAGTCAGGCGCTTAGGGAATGGGGATATGAGGTGCATGTTGCGAGAAATGGATGGGAGGGCCTGGTCGTGGTGAGCCGCCAAACAGTTGACGGCATTCTATTGGATATGGATATGCCCATCATGGATGGGCGGACGATGCTGGATGAATTACGATGGTTGGGACATCAAATGCCGGTGCTGATGATGTCTGGCGCGTCGGATGAGCGAGAGCTCCGGCAATTGTTACAGGAAGGCGCTCAAGGGTTTTTTGTGAAACCGTTTCGTCTGCAATCTCTCAAGGAAGCTTGTCTCAGAATTCTGCAAAAGAATGAGACGCGGTCCATTTCCCGCTATCATGTGGCCTGATCGGTGTACGGATATCTAGGGCGCATGGATGCAATCCGGTCGCGACGTTGGAAACGCTTTTCAGCATGAAGGAGGGAGCCTTCATAAGGCAATGCCTTCTCGACCCAACAAGCTTCTTAAGCTCTGAATCACCGGAAAAACCTCCTGGTTCCTGTCGGCGCCCTGGCGATCAAAGGCTTTCTGTTCTTCCTCTACAATCCATCGATCTTGTGCAAAAATTCCATTGGTAAACCATACGATAAACGGCCACAAAAGGTGGATGAGGCCGGGAATAAAAGGTTTCCTGACCATCATCAATCCAAAGGTGTGATTGATTCGTTGTGCATGATCAACGGGAACATATACATTCCAGAGATTTAACGCCGGGTGGAGACTTCCTGCTGTCCAAAATTGGAGCGTTTGATAGGGGTAGGTGGTACAGATGGTCATCAGATCATGCTTTGGGCCATCTGCCGATGACTTGGTGCTTCCTAGTATGAGTTTCTCTCCGAGTGGTTGTGCGCCTGAAATTCGAGAAAAGGTATAATCGACTTCCACGGCATGCGGCCGCTCTCGAAGTTCCAGAAAAACCGTTCGGATTCCCCCCATGAGTCGACGATGCAAAAACTGATGGTTCATATCCATAAGGTTTTCATGCATAAATGAGTAATGGCAGTTCACCTGACGGTTAAGATATCGCGTTTTATATTGCGGATCACCTGCTAAGAACACGTTCGGGAATGTAACTTCTTCAACTCTGCACACTGAACCCGGAAATACAAACACCAGCCCATAGGCTTTAGGACAGGGAAAGCTCTTGACTCCATTTGGTCGTGGTTGGTTCTTTTCCAGATATGGTACTCCCATACATTGCCCTGTCCGGGCAAATGTCCAGGAATGATATCCACACTGGACATGCTCTCCATGCACCACCCCGCAATGGAGGGGTACCTGTCGATGGGCGCATCGGTCTTCGAGTGCATAAACCATTCTGGTGACGGTTCTGACCAACACGATGGGCTCCCCGGCAAATGACACTCCAAGCATTTTTCCTTTTTTTCAGGTCTCTGGAGCGTGCGAGCGGATACCAATTGTCCGGATGAACACCTGTTTTTCTTAAATCAGATGTGAGAGGCGTTTTCCCAGACGGGGATGCAGGGTCTTCCAGGATAAGGGGAGTGCCCCTTTCCTTCTCTGTCTGTCTCCGTGTTTGAGAGTGTTCAATCATGAATTCCTCGTAAAAAGAAGACAACCGTGAATAGAAAGGCCTGGGCATTTTCAGCGTTAAAGAGAAATAACTGGAATCATAAGAAGCCGTGGATTGGTATCAAGCGAGATAAAGAAAAAGAGGGTAGGGATTCGACTGGTACCTTATTGGGCACAGTATAGATCGTACAATCGCAAATATCGAGTCGGAGAGAATCTTTTCGATAGTCTTCTGGGTTATTGGTAACTTACATATTCGCAAGCCATGTGTTTGGAAATGTATTGGATGGTTTAGGGTATGATGAGAAAATCAGGAAATTCCTTATACATTCATTTATGGTATGAATTGAGCGGCAAGGGTTGACCTCAAAGGATGGAATGTCGTGAAGCCACCTAAACGTGCTTGGTTAGGAACAGGATCAATAGGACGAGCGCTATTGGCTCTCACCACGGTTTTTATTTTAGCCTTGTTCGGCATCCTGCTCTATACGATCACGACAATTCAGGATCAAAAACTCGACAGTGTGACGGTAGATCTGGCTGGACGACAACGGATGTTGTCTCAACGACTCATGAATGAAATTTTATTGACTTCGCAAGGGATGCTTGCTGATTACCGGTTAACCCAAAAGATGTTGAACCAAACTTTGAATGCGTTACTCGTCGGTGGACAGATCGTGGTGAATCCGGAAAGTGGCGAAACGGTGACCCTTCCTCCCCCCCCATCCCTGGAAGTACGGCAGGCATTAGGTGAACAACAAGCACTTATGGCCGACTTTATGCAACAAGCCGCTACCTTTTTGAAAACGCCATCCGATCATCCCGGATATTCTTTGAAATTGGACGGGCTTCTGACTTTGAATGTCCGGTTAATTGAAGTCGCCAACAAGGCCGTCAGGTTATACAGCAGACATTCCCAGGAAAAAATCTCGAACATGATCGTTTGGGAATCACTGATCGGTATTTTAGTGATACCTTTCGGAATTCTTCTGACGAGACAGGTCAAATTGGCCAATCAGGAACTTGAACATGAGATTCAGGAACGCTCCAGGATAGAAACGGCACTGCGCTATCGTATCGAAATTGAAAATCTCGTGACGAACCTTTCAACCCAATTTATCAGTCTTGAAACAAGTGATTTGGATGAGGAAATTAATCGAGCCCTGGAAGCCATCGGAATTTTCGGGGGGGTGGATCGAAGTTATGTGTTTATATTTGAGGATGACGGCACGATCATGAACAATACCCATGAATGGTGCCAGACGGGTATCGAGCCTCAAAAAACAAGACTTCAAGGGCTTCGAATACAGGATATCCCCTGGTTTGTGGAGCGTTTGATCTCCGGTCCGTTTTTTCAAATTTCAAGCGTGGCAAACCTTCCACTCGAGGCGAGTGCCG
>JAUIKP010000394.1 GCA_030430725.1 Nitrospiria bacterium | reverse complement strand
ACTATGCGGATTGGTCCGGGTTCAAAGACCTCAACCTGCAACTCTCTAATGGAGCGGTCATCCCAAATCCCCGCGATTATGGAGATGCTTGGGTTCTCATGGTGGGAACGGAATTCAAAGCCCTTTCCCCCTCTTCGCTCCCCCATTGGGATGTGGCCTTTCGAACCGGGTACGTCCGATCGGAAAGTCCTATTCCCGACCGGACCTTTGAGCCGGCCGTTCCAGATTCCGATTTTAATGCCTTTTCAGCCGGAATGGGGTTTCTCTGCCATGCTCCCGGAAAATTTTTGGGGATACTCCCCTGTGACATTTTTGGCGCGGAAGCCATCGGATTGGATTTAGCCTATCAAGCGTTGTTGTATGATGAACGGAACGTTCACAATAACCAACAGCCTCTATTAAACGGTAAATGGGATACCACCCTTCACGTCGGAGCCATATCCCTGCGGATGAATTTCTAATGCGTCTTCCCTGAATTTTTGTTTCCCCTCTTCACCCTTTTCGCCGATTCCATTACAGTTCCTCTACCGGTTTACCTTCTCAATAGGAACATTCATGGCGCTCTTACCAAAATTTCATCGCATTGTGGAGCGTCCACTCATGACGTTTCGTCCATTCGGGAAGGACACTCAGGGTGCAACCATTCAGGATGTGAGCGGGATTGCCATCCGCGCCAATCTTGAATATCTGGAAGAGGCCATCCAGCAACGCAAGGGACCAGAAGCCGCCGGGGAAGCCTTGAACACTCTTGTCGCCTTGCTGAACGAGCGGATTCCCGACCGGACCTATCATGTGACCCTCGATTTTCTCAAAAACCACTGGAACAGCTATTCCTATGAGTTTGCCATGTTTTTGGCTGAATTTTCTGTTCAGCTCTCGCACGAGGAAAATTTCCACTTCAATCTGGGACGGGAAAAATTTCTCTCACCCATTATTCAAATCCTCGGGCGGCCCTTTTCCATAGCCCAGATATACCGTCTCTTCCCGCACTTTGTTGAAAAATTCACCAAAGGTTCGCTCAAGCCGGAGGTCGTATCGGTCACTAATGGCCAGGCCGTCATGCGGCTCCAATTGTCCGAGTCCACCATCAACCAATTCGGACCGTATCTCCGGGGTTGTGCTGAACGGATATGCCATACCACGAAGGCGACGGTTGCAGAAGTCCCTGCCCGCATGTTCGGGAAACGGGCTGCCACCATCCAGGATCGGAGCTGTATCGCCGAGGGTGCCCCCTATTGCGAATGGGTTTTTACCTGGGAACCCGATCACGGGACCATGCGGGGATGGATTTGGGGAGGATTGGCATTGGGACTGGCCACGGTCGCGACCTTGCGAGCATTTGCTCCCGATCAGTCCTGGTGGCTTAGCGCCGGACTCTCCCTGCTCCCCTTGCTCATCCTTCCCTTGGCAAAGCGGCTTTGGGATGATCGGCTGGAGATTCAAGAACGCGGGAAAATCATTCAAGAACAATTGGAATCGGCTGAACAACGGCATGAAGAATTGCGGGAAGCCTACCTGGCACAGGAGCATACCTTGATCGAGATCCGGCGACGGGTCGATGAATTGACCATGCTGCATCAACTCACCCTCCACATCGGCTCAACCCTCGACCGTGAAACCATTATCGGCTCAGGACTCAAAGCCATTGTGGGTTCACTCTCCTTTGACCATGCCTGGGCAGCCGTATGGGACGCACCGCATCGACTCTTTCACAAGATTCAATCAGAAGGCATGTCGGCACAGTGGAAGAGATTGGTTCAAGACACCCACATTCCCGCAATCGCACAAGACCTCCTTCACAGAACCCTCAACACAAAAGAACCCATTGTCATTGAGGACATCACGGATTTGCTGAGTCAGTGCCACCCCACCACTCGACAGATGTTGGTGGAAGCCGGAACAAAAAGCGGATTTTCGCTTCCCCTGATTAGTCAGAACCAACCATTTGGTGTGTTGATCGTTGGGAGTACGCACCAGAAACCCCTCCCCATCGCTGAACAAAACTTATTATCCACGGTCGCCCACGAAATGGCGATTGCCCTGGATACAGCCATGGCCTATGACGAGATCGAAGCCTTGAACATCGGTTTGGAAAACAAAGTGCGGGAGCGAACACTGGCCTTACAACAGGCCAACACAGACCTGGAATCCGCCAATCACCGACTCAAGGAGCTTGACCGGATGAAATCCCAATTTCTCTCACATTGCTCTCATGAATTGCGCACACCCCTAACCTCGATTAAAGGATTCACGGAAAATCTGCTTCATGGAATGGTGGGACCTCTCGCCGAACGCCAACACCTCTACCTCACCAGAATCAGTGCGAACGCCAATCGACTCACCCGCATGATTGCCGACCTTCTCGACTTATCGCGCATTGAGGCAGGGACCGTCCGGTTAGCCCATGGATCGGTGTCCTTGTCCGAACTCCTTGAGAATGTCACACAGGAATTGCTGCCACTCACCCAGACCAAGGCCCAACAACTGACGGTCGAACTCACAGAAGACCATCTGACCGCCTGGGGCGACCAGGACCGCCTCCACCAAATCATCACCAATCTCGTCCACAACGCCCATAAATTTTCGCCACAAGAAGGACACATCCTGGTGAGAGCTTCTCCTGCTCCTCCGGGTCACATCCTCCTCACAATCTCCGATACCGGTCCGGGGATCCCTCCGGAAGCTCAAGCCAGCCTCTTTCAGCCCTTCTTCCAGGCTCACCGGATCCCGGAAATCGGTACCCAGGGGCTGGGGTTGGGACTCTCAATTGTGAAACAACTGGTGGAACTGCACGGGGGGACGATCTCTGTGGAAAGTCGGCCTGGAGAAGGGGCCACGTTTCACCTTCGTCTTCCGGCAGTCTGCCCTTCAACACTCTCACCCTCCGCTCAAACCTCCCCTGAACCTCCCATCTAAGAAGGGGCTGTTGAAAAAAGCCGCCAGCGGCGTTCTCGCCATTTTTCCGTGCTCACGTACTGGAAGTACGCTCTGCGCGCAAAAATGGCTGCGGCCTTGCTGGACGGACCCTTCGGGAAGACTCAGGGCATGCTTTTTTGAACCGCCCCGAGGCCTCTGATATGCAACGTGCCTGTAGGTCAATATGCTCTTGGAAATTAGTATTAATTAAGACTCCTAAGAATGCTCCACAGACGGCATACTTCAATACCATTCCCTCAGAATCCATTTCACCAATCGGCTTGTCACAGGTCGACAGAAAATTCCATGTAATCCCTCAGGATTTTTATCGTCCTACCGATAAACGTGGATAGTATTGCCTACGACATTATTGGAAGGGAGGTGGAACCATGAAAAAAGTCGCGAAAAAGAAACCGGCAAAAAAAGCGGCCGTGCGAATGAAAAAGTCTCCGGGGAAGAAAAAGGCGTCACGATAACCCCCCTCGGACATCACTTTGTGTAGGTCCGGGGAGTCGGATGGACTCCCCGGATTACACTTCCCTTTCTCCCAATCCCACACTCGCTTCCTCGTTCATCTCGACCCCACAACCCATGTTCACATCCGCACAAGTTGAGTTTGCGGCCAGGTTATGTGATAACTCCCGATCACTATTCCCCATGTATTGCGAGGGCATCCGTTATGGACATAAATGCACAAACCCAACTCTGCGGCCTGTTAGGCAACCCGGTCGATCATTCCCTTTCTCCCGCAATCCACAATGCGGCCTTTCGCCAATTGGGATTAAATTTTGTCTACCTGGCGTTTCCCGTCCAGGACCTCGAAGGTGCAATTCGGGGCCTCCGGGCTTTGGGCCATATTCGGGGACTCAGCGTAACCATTCCACATAAAGTCACCATTCTACCCTTGTTAGATTCCGTCGAAACGACCGCCAAACACATTGGCTCGGTGAATACCATCGT
>JAUIKP010000393.1 GCA_030430725.1 Nitrospiria bacterium | reverse complement strand
AGACTGAGAGCAAACGCCGCCAGCACCGGCAGAAAGAAAAAGATGGCAATGATCGCCAGCGCCGGCCCGGCAAACAGCCATCCCGCCACAGACGATTTCACGCCCCCTCTCC
This sequence comes from Nitrospiria bacterium, assembly GCA_030430725.1. GTDB lineage: Bacteria > Nitrospirota > Nitrospiria > Nitrospirales > UBA8639 > Nitrospira_E. Next base: position 3,774 of record JAUIKP010000393.1, on the reverse strand, counting down.
CCCCTCCCGCGCCGATATTTGGACAACAGGCACCCTCCAGCAAACACTTTCGAACCGCTTGAAATCTCGAGCGCCTTCCACCATCCTGCTGGAATTGTTGTTTCTAGACTTTTCCATTTTCGCCGGGGCACTCCACCTGCTTATTCTCTCCTGAATCACTCGCAGCCTTCGCTCTGGAGAGAGAGTGTTCAGCTATGTACCAATAGAATTGAATGGGGGATGATGTCCGGAAATCTCAAGAACAATAGGGGGATGAATGAATCTCAGGTTTCGGTCGATTCTAACGCAAGATCAATGGGTAATGGGTAATTGGCGCACACGGATGCGAGTCTCCTCAAAAACCGCGATCGCTCCTTCTCCTAGCGCATCAGTAACCTGGCTGACATTTGCCAGGAGAAATGTCAATTGCCGGCCAGGCCTTCGCTGGCCAAGTTGACGCAGCAGAATAACTGATGGCTTTTTTTCGTGACGAAGGTCAAGCAATGTCCCGAAGTCGGTGTCAGCGGAAACGATGATTCGATCTTCTCTGGCAGCTCGATCGAAGATGACGTGGTCCTCTGATTCTTGAAGTCCGTATTCACGGACATGAACGGCATCGTAACCCACCCTCTTCAACCCTTCGGCCAGGAGCGGAGATAGCGCGTTATCAACAAGAAACCTCACGTTTGGGCAGTGAGCGGCAACTCTCGCTCGCGGACCGCCTCAGCCGCATATTTCAAGGCTTCGCGGACATCCTCCGAGCAAAGGTCTGGATAGGCCTTCAAGATCTCTTCTGTGCCCATGCCGTCTGCCATCATCGCCACAATAGTGGCGACGGGAATCCGGAGGCCCCGAATACATGGCACTCCATCCATTTGGCGAGGATTGACGGTGATTCGTGTAAATTTCATAATTTATTTTTTCTTTCCGTCATTGTAAACCAACAATCGGTCGGGGACAATCACGGGCACAGAGATGCATCTAGAGTGACTCAAATTAATTTTCAAAGTCTTCTCTCTCCCGCGCCGCTGCGGTGACGCCTGCCGGCTGGCCAAGGGAGGGACGCTCTCATGGCGGACCTTGTTTGAGCCCTTCAACATTGCTCAGGGTAGCCTCCGCGAATTGATCCACTACAATTAACGGGCACATAGTTTCGGCAGTCTCTCCTGGCCTGGTGGTGTGGCTGAGCAGTGCAGCCGACACCGGAGAAAAGTCGCGCATTGTTTGAGCGGAGCGAGTTTGCGCGACGCCGGAGTCGGCGAACCGCGCAGGGAACCCGAAGGGCCACACCACGGCCAACCTGGTTTTGGCCACTTTTGCCGAAACAAAAGTGGTTCGCCTGCCGGGACGAAACCCGGCAACACAGAACATCATGAAGACATAAGAATTGGAGCCACCAGTGCGATGCGTTTTCATCACAACACGTTCGTACGATAGCAATTTCGATTCATTGCCAGAGGCTTCTTTATCCGCGTGCCCCCTTCGCCGCCTCCTGACGCCTGCCGGCTGGCCCAAGGGAGGGACGCTCTCATGGCGGACCTTGTTTGAGCCCCGCGAGTTGGGCCGCCCTCCACAAATTTGCGTCCCGCCCCTCTTTTGAAGCCAGACGGGGCGTCAATGGTTTTGGCTACTTTTGCCGAAACAAAAGTGGCTCGACCGCCGGGGCGAAACCCGGCAACTATCATGAATTCTAAAAATTCCAGTTGGTGGTTCGAGCGAACGACTCCCATTCAAAGACCTTGAGTTCCATGGACGATTTCACTCCCCATCTCCCTTATCCCGCGCCAGCATCCAACGGCGTTTCTCCAGAATGCGATCGATCCGGCTATCCAGTTCACGCGCCGCCTCGGCAGCCGTCCATTGCTCATGCACCGCACGCTCCGTCACCGTGCGTAATTCCTGAACGATGCGTTCCCACTCAGGGATTTTCGGTGCCGGTAATGCGCGCTCAAGCTGCTCCCGGAAGGCCACGAGATACGGATCCGATTCAAGTCGCTCTCCACGCCAGCTTGACCGCCGTGGCGGCAGATTGCCGCTGATCTCGTAAAACTGTTGCTGGATTTCGGGACGGGACAGGAATTCAACCAGCCGGAATGCCGCATCTTTATGCGCTGAATGTTTAAACACCACCAGACTGGAACCGCCTGCTGTCGAGGCACCCGGACCCGAAGGCCCCGGCAGGATGGCCGTCATCCAGTCATCCTGCAGATCGGCAGGCAATCGGCGACGGAATTCACCAATATTCCACGGCCCGGTCAGATAGAAGGTAAAGTGGCCGCGCGCAAACTCATCCCACACATTGGCAATGTCGGTTTCACTGGAAGGCGGTGCCAGTCCCTTGCGGAAGAAGTTGAGATAAAAATCAAGGGCGGTCACCAGCTCAGGGCTGGAAAAATTGCCATACCGATTCCCGTCCCGGAGCAACGGCACCCCTTGTTGAAGAGCAAGGGACACCTGCATCTCGTATTCATTCAGAGGCACGTAAAAGGCAAAGTTGTCTTTCCCGACATGGTGCTTCACGGCCGTTGCGGCCTGCATCCATTCAGCCCAGTCACGTGGAGGATGACCAATCCCGGAAGCCTTAAGAATATCCTGCCGGTAAAAGAGGAGCCGCGTATCCACATACCAGGGCACCCCGTACAGGGTCTCGCCAACGACGTTCGTCGCCCAGATCCCCGGGAAATAATCCTGCTCCTCAATCACGGCAGAAGCCCCTGCCATCTCGTTCAGCCCGGCAACGGCATCCAACGCTGCAAACTCCGCGATCCAGGTATTTCCCATCTGGGCGACATCAGGCAGGGCATCTCCGGCAAACGCTGTCAGCAGTTTTTCATGAGCCGAGGTCCAGGGAATCTGCTGAACAATGACATGAACCCCTGGGTTCTCGCGTTCAAACTCTTTAAGCACCTCAGGAACAATCTCCCCTTCACGACCCATCGCCCAGAACTTAATTTCCAGAATGTCATCCTCACCGCTCCCGCTTGTGCAGGCAGCCAACATGGTAGCCAGCACAATGAAGGTAACGGCCAACATGCCGCCCGTTCTTTCTCTCCATATTGTTTGCCAACCTGGGGTCATGCTTTACAGTCTACTTTCTGAATAATTGAGTGCTAGGCCCGGACCTCAGTCGCCAAACCGGAGATTGCCCGATTATGACGTGCGCTTACATATGACGCGATATAGTCAAGATGATCTGGGCTTAACTGACTCGGGGGAGATCAATACTAAAACGGCCGAATACTGGGGGAAAGCAGCCGCGATGCCTTACGACTGAAAATTTCTAAATATTGATTCGGCTAATCGTACTCCCAGTTCTTTCGCGGCTAACTCAGTTAATCATACCATTTTCGGCTCTCGTCTCAAAAAGGTACGATCAGCTCTTTCAAAGTTAGCGAAATCAGGGGAAGAGGAAGCCCTTCCTAAGAAGCATTGAGTTGGTGAAAGGAGTACCTGTTATAAGTTAGTCGAATTTGTTAGGAAAAAAGTTGGGTTAAAGAGGCTTGGTTGAACAGATATCTAAGACAAAATTGTCGTAAGACCCGTTTTAGAATCCCTTTCGAAAACATTAGCCCGATAAAATTCGGTTTGTTAGTGGTATTATGGAATGGAATTTTGCAAAATCCTAAGTTATATAGCGAGCCTTTATCTTTAGTAAACTCTCTCTTATATTGGACGTCAGCCGTCCGAAATCGTATTGCTCCATAACAGACTGCAGAAGCTGATCAGTGTTCTGGGTTGTATTTTGTCGATAATGGTACTTCATTACTGCTCCTAATTCCGAAGGGGGAATCTCGT
>JAUIKP010000392.1 GCA_030430725.1 Nitrospiria bacterium | reverse complement strand
CCATCCCCATTTTCACCAGCCCATTGACGAAGACGCCTTCTTCCAGCAGAAAAACCGGTGCATCAATTTTCCCTTCCAATGTCGCTGGGGCCAGCAACTGAATCTTTTGTTGAGCCACGAAATCCCCTCGTAAAGGACCCTGTGCGACAATGTCTTTCGCTTTAACCGTCGCTTCAAGCTTTCCATCTTTTCCCACTTGAATCAGATCGCTTCCAAAAATCTCCCCTTCAACAAATCCATCGATTCGCGCCATCCCCTGGACTTTCAATACACCGCTCAATCGGCACTTCTGGCCTAAATACATTTGATACCCTTCCTCTTCGAGTCCAGCCGTTGACATTTGCAATGCGCCGGTTTGATAGGAATCTGCCATAACTCCTCCTTGTGGTTAGGATAGGACGTTTCTGTTTGATAGGAAACCAGAGACTCAATCCGTGGAACCGTTAGACTAAAAAGACGACGCAATAGGTACCATCCCTAATTGGAGGGACTGGATAATTTTCATCCCGGCGACAAATTCTCTTAAACCAAAAGGTATCTGCCGTAACGTGAAAAAATGATCAGTTCACAATGAGGGAAGGAGGCGAGTGCAGGGAGGAACTCGAGAAGGGCCTGGTAAACGATCGTTTATGGTATCGAGATATTCCTGAAACAATGATGTCTTCTTAGGAAAGACAGGCACGACGAGAAGCCATCAGGCGACCGATTGAGATTCAACGGTGGGTGCCACCAATTCAACAGAACAATGAAAAATTTTCTCAAAGAGTTTTTTTCTTCGTTCCGTGGTCCATAATTCCAATTCCGGATCATAGCGAAACAATACATAGAGGCGCAGAGGCTTCCCGGATTCAATGGAAATTTTCCTGACCACAGAAAAATGACTACGATCCAGACCATCGGCAATTCGTAGAATCGCACTGAGGCATAGCACAACTTTTCTCTGGTCGCGATGTAAGAGTCGAAATCCTTTATGCCTGATCGTAGGTTGGCCGCGTCGATGGTATCGGGCCACGTTGGCGATCATGGCGACTTCTTCAGACGAAAACCCGGGAAGATCCGCATGGGTTATCAGATAATAGGTATGTTTGTGGTGTTTATTCTCACTAATATGATGCCCAATATCGTGAAGGATGGCCGCATATTCCAACCACTCCCGTTCTTTGTCGCCAAGTTGATGCAACGATTGAGTCTGATCGAACAAACTTAATGCCAACTTGGCCACATGATGCGCATGGACTTTTGGATATTGATATCGTCTGGCCAATAATAAAACCTGTCGCCGCCGAATATGAGGAATTTCCTGTTCCGCCCGCAACCCTGCCTGATGTTGTTGAATGAAATCATAAATGACCCCCTCACGAATCGCTTTATCACTGATGCGCGCTTGCTTGACCCCTATACGCTCCATAAGCATACGCAACACCAAGACACCGGAATAGAGGGTATCCACACGCCTGGGGTCCAGGCCGGGGATCTTCAGTCGCGCCTGCGTATCTTTTGTTCGCAATAGTCCCTCAACCTCTCTGACTTCATCTAACTCGATCGTGGCCATGTCGAGTTGTGAGAGGGGCCTCCCGGTGCGGGCCAGATAAATGATTTCGGTGAGGTTTCCCGCCATCCCGGATGTGGCCACAAGTTGATTAAATTGAAGGTCGCGGTTCTTCGAGGATAAGGATTTCTTCAAGGTTTGGCTGACCAGGTTTTCCAGACGTTGGATCATTTTTTTATCAGGAGTATCTGCCTTGAGGAATTGATCCTTCAACCGAATCGCACCTAACTTGAGGCTTCTTATAAATTTCAAGCGCGTCTGCGTACAGGCCATTAATTCCACAGACCCACCCCCGATATCCACAATCATGGCGGGAAAATGGGAGAGGTCCATACTATTCCTTACACCCAAATAAATAAGGCGGGCCTCTTCCTCACCGGTGATGACCCGCACTCTGAGCCCAAGCTCCTTGCGAACAAGTTTTAAAAAATCCCCTCCATTTTTTGCCTCCCGGACCGCACTGGTGGCAATCGGTAAGATTGGATCGAACCCCTTATTTTTTGCCAGCATGGAAAACCGTTTGAGGACACTCAACCCACGGTCCATGGCCTCTGGAGACAGCCGCTGAGATGTAAAGGTTCCGTCCCCCAACCTGGCCATTTCCTTTATACGGTCGACAATCTTATAGGAAAACCCTTTTCCAATTTCCGCTAATACCATGTGAATGGAATTGGTGCCAATATCGATAACCGCAAGCCGTTTCATAGGGCTACATTCCTTCAAATAGAATCGGCGCTACCCGTTCGTGGCCGCAAGGATTCCCAAATCAAGACAGACATCAGACGTTGCAAGGAGGAAATCTTCAGGAGGAGACAGGACTATCATCAGTGATGTGAATACGATACCCCACACCCCAGACGGTTTCAATAGTGGGGCCTTGATCGCCCAAGCGCCGCAGTTTCCGCCTGAGTCGGACAATATGAGAATCTACGGTCCGAACTTCGACAGAAACCTGCGGTCCCCAAACGCGGTTCAAGAGATCCCGGCGATACAGAAATCTCCCCTTGCAATCAAGCAATTGTTGCAATAACCGAAATTCGAGGCGTGTCAGAAAGACCTCTTGCGCTCGAAAGACCACTCGAAAGGTTTGTGGATCAAGGACAAGATTCCTCATAACAATCACGTAATACTCTGGGATAATCCAGTCATTCCCCTATGAACGCATCCGAATCAGCCATAAACATGTACATGTGTAGTACCGGACCTAACGGAAATGGTAGCTGACACACATTTCCTACCCGTTATGGGAATGTTACAATCGGGTAAATCTCAGCCGATTGGATGGAGAGGGTTGGATACACTGGAGACATGCGTACAATGGGCGCCCGATACAGCACGCCAAAAATGCCCCAGGAAGGAATCCGTCTGCCGCAAATACCCCGCTGATTTTAAAAGTCGAGTTCCCGCGCAAGATGGTGAACGAGCAAACGGGTCCCAAATACGGCATCAACCTTTCCGGAAACCTTCGAAGGACGAAGGATTGCCGCACCTCCGGCCTCCTCAATTAACACCTGAGTGGCCAGGATATCCCACGGGTTCAAGGCTGGATCCACCATTGCGCCAAGGGCTCCACTGATCACTAGCCCATGACCAAAACAATCGGTATACCCTCGCACATACCCGGACATGCGTAACAGTTGGTGGTAATCCGCCTCCCGTTGAACACTGGAAAACTGAGCAAAATCGCCCACCCCGATAATGGCCTTTTCAATGGGCACATCTTCAGGAAGATGCAAGACTTTTCCTTGTCGGGTGGTCCCTTGTCCCCTGGCCGCGGCATAGGTGAGTCCGAGCATGGGAAGATGAATCACTCCTAGGATAGGAAATGTTTCCTGAGTATCAACCAAAGCGATAAGGGTTCCGAATAACGGGATCCCATGGATAAAGGATCGTGTTCCATCAATAGGATCCACGACCCATTGCCATCTTGTCCCCGTTCCCTGATACCCTTCTTCTTCACCAAGAATATCAAGAGGCCCGATGCCGGCCTTGGTCAGCAGATGAGTACGGATGAGGGCTTCCCCTTCCTGATCGGCTTGAGTCACCGGTGAACCATCGCATTTTTCTGTGATTCGGAGATCCTGCTTTTCAAAATAGGTTCGAATCGGAACAGCCGCAACGTGGGCCGCCTCGACAGCGGTTTGCAACAATTGAGTCAGTTGGTGATCGGGCAAGCCTTTATACATCATTATTCTCCTGGGTGTTCTGTTTGCCGCTTTCCCCTGGGAGTATACTGAACTTTCTGTATTGGATACACCGGTTTTCTCGTATTCCGGCTCACACGATGTCGTCCAACAGCCACATTCAGACTCGACCGCCCATCCCTTCCAACACAGGGT
>JAUIKP010000391.1 GCA_030430725.1 Nitrospiria bacterium | reverse complement strand
ATGGTTGGAGTCCTCTGCTCTGAGCCATGCAGCAAGTTCAGCCTCACCGGGTAGATCACGTTCTCCGCAATGCCTTGCGATATTGTTTGCCAGCCGTGCAAGGGCCGGGTCATCTTTATTGCCTTGCCAGTCTGTGAGATCCTCAGCCTGGAGAAGATCATGCCCGAATGCATATAGTCCGTGCTGCGTTGTTACGGGCAGGAGAATATTTCGCCGCCATCCTTCATTCGCCTCTGCGTTAACCATTTCTGAGACGTAGGTCCGATCAGTCGCCAATGAGTGAGGCGTCCAAACGACGACGACACACGCAGCAGCATCCAGAGCGCGTTTGATGCATTTCAACCAGTTTTCGCCGGTTTCAATACGGCGATCCCACCAGACCGTGAAGCCACGTTCCTGAAGCACACGGGCCAACTTGATTACAAGAGATCGATCTTCTCGTTTGTATGAAATGAATATGTCCGCCATTGGGAAATTAGCCTAGCATAACGCAGAAATAATATAGAAATTTTGTGAAAGCAATCCGACGACGAAACTCATTTAAAAAGTTGAAGTGACTCGGCTAACCCGAAAGGAAAATGCGCGTTGGATCAATGCCCGATTGCCTTGGTTTCTTCCAGATGTTTTTTCAGGTACTCCATAAAAGGCGTGCCGCCGGTGCCTACGGAGGTGGGATTAGTGGATTGTTTCTCGCTTTGCTGATGAATATAGGTCGCGGCATAGTCCAGATGTGTGGCCCGAAACCGTGCCAGAAGTTGTACGCATTCGTGATAGGCTTGCCATAAGTCGGGCTTGTGGGATTTGTGATCCATAACATATCCGGACAACAGGGGACGGCCGGCATGGTCCTGCTGATGTTCCAACCGTTCGAGAAAAGCGCGGTGGGCAGGCGGCATGTACTGGCGCATCTCGGCGAGATACACGGTTAAGGGATCTTCCGCGTGTGTAATGCCCAGTGCGGCATCCAGCGCGGGTATAATCGTGCTTTGAGCACCGGTTTCTCCTCGGAAATATTGTGGTTCCTCCCGGTACTCTTCCACACCCTCATACACGATTCCATTGGGCAGGGCCGGATTGTTTTTCCAGCCATGTATAAACGGTCTCACCCGATGGTAATAGATATAGGGAGCACACCGCTCGGGCATGCGATCCAGCGTCCGGCACATGCCTTCCATGGTTGAAGCCAAAGTCATGAGTGCCTTGGTCACTTCATCGGCATGATCCCGTTCCGCGGCTTCCTGCGCGCGAAGAATGGCGGCCATGGCCGCTCCCGCTTTCGCCTCAATGTCAACGTGGACGGCCACAAACCACTCTTCGTCCAATCCTCCAAGAAAGTTTTGCAGCAATACGACATTATCGAGTTCGATCGGGCGGTCCGGGTCGAGACGACGCCAGTTGTCCAGGGCGTAGGAAGCATAGGACAAAACGGGCGGTCGGCCTAATCGGCGTGACACCTCACACCAGGGCACGGCCAGGTTGGCCGGGAGATGGTCGAGGGGGTGGTCCGGATTTTCCCAAATGTAGCCATGTGCAGCAAAAGAAAGGATGCGATTGGCGTATCGGTAGGTGGCGACCGTCCATTCGTCCTTCCTGCCGGGAATGAGGTCCTGCATCGTGTTGATGGTGTTCCGGAGTTGGCGGGCCGCCAGCAACTTGGGCAGTTGCTGCCCGAGCCATTGCAGATCAGGGCAGAGTGAGCAGGAAGAAAGAGGATCCGGGACGGGCAAAAATCCGCGCTCTTCAGACATTTCAAAATGTGATAACGAATGTTTTTGAAGTGGTGCAGGTTGCATGATTCGTGGTGTTCCTTCAATCGGGAACGGGGACCGCAACTTCAAGGGATTGTTGGTGGCGGGTAATGGCCTCCACCAATGATGAAATGCCTTCTCCGGTTGTGGCGGTTACCAGCAACACCTGTGGCACCCATTCCCGCAACGATTGAAGCGTTTCGTGGGCGCCCTGATGATCGGCTTTATTCACGATGACGATATGGGCCACTTCCAGGATTCCAGCTTTCATCGCTTGCACGTCATCGCCCAGACCGGGAGCGACGACGTCCACCACTGTTTGGGCTACTTGGGCAATTTCACCTTCTTCCTGCCCCATCCCGATGGTTTCAATCAGCACGACATCAAACCCGGCCGCGTCGAGCACGCGGATCGCGCCCTGTGTTGCCATGGCCAGGCCACCCCGGTGTCCTCTTGTGCCCATGCTCCGGATATAGACACGGTCATCCAACGAATGGTGCTGCATGCGAATGCGATCTCCCAGAATAGCGCCGCCGGTTAATGAACTGCTGATATCCACGGCCAGCACGCCGACCTTTTTCCCTTGTGACCGGTACGCCGTAATCAATTGGTCGATCACGGTACTTTTCCCCGCGCCGGGATAACCGGTGATTCCGATGATTTGTGAATGGCCGGAGAAAGGCTCGAGCCCCTCCAGGATCGCTTTTCTTTCAGGCCCATTTGTTTCTAGTAATGTAATGGCACGGGAAATTGCTCTGGTGCTTCCGGTTCGGACTTCCTCGATTAGGGAGGGAAGCGTGAATAATTTATGTGAGGCCGAGGGGTTCGAACCAGACATCGGTCACCTTAAATGTTGGAGCTTTGGCGAAACGCGGACGGATCGGTAACCCAATGTGAACGTGATCGGGTGAAATATTTTTCAGACGGGTGAGAAAGAGGGTGTTCACATTTTTAAATTCCACCAGAGTCAGGATAAACGGGGTTTCTTTGAGAAAACTTTCCCCGCCATAATGACAGACCGTAAAGGTATGGACGCATCCGGTTAGTGGAAGCTTTTCCCATGTGGTGGCTGCCCCGCATTCCATGCAATGGGATCGGGGGGTGGCATACATATACTGACAGCCTGTACACCGTGATCCCAACAGATCTCCTTTACTCAAACCCACAAAGAAGGGTGAATCCTGGGCATAACTATGCCGGTAGTCAATTTCGTAGTGGTCCTGGATGATTAACGGATCGACCCCAAAGAGATTTACCCCTTTGTGGTCTGCCAAGGTTTGGTCTGAGGTTTCGGTGTGGTTCATGATGTGGTTATGTCCTCTCTAAGATCGACACGGTAATATAGGTCCCGGTGCCCGCATGACTATGGATGAGTCCACGTCGAGGATCGCGAAGCTGTAATGCCGGACTGCCTAAATGCTTCTCGATCGTGCCTTGCAGTTGCCAAAACGCAAAGACGGCCTGCATCAGACCTGTGGCTCCGACTGGATGGCCGCAGGCCAACAGTCCTCCGGATGGATTCACGGGGAATCGCCCTTGATCTGGTAACGGCAAGCCATACTCAATCCCGGGCATGAACGGGATACCCTTTTCAATAAAACGGCCCCCTTCCCCATATTTACACAACCCCAGGTCTTCATAGGTTTGAATTTCAGAGGAGGTATAGGCATCGTGAAGTTCGACAAAGCTTAATTCTTCCAGTGGATTCCGGATGCCGGCCATTTCGTACGCCAGTTTTGCCGCCATGCGCCCTCCGCGAAAGGAATGCACCCCCGGGTATTTGAGCCGGGCATAATCGGATTCCTGCTCGTGGGGAAGCAGGGGAACGTTTCCATGCGGCCGGTCAGCCATGCGCATGGCATCCGACCCTGATCCTATGCCGGAGATGTGCACCGGTCGGTCACAGACCTGTTCGGCAATGGTTTCGTCAGCCAGAATGCAGACGGCTGCACCATCGGACATGGTGCAGATATCTTCCATGGTCAATGGGGTGGCCACCATGGGCGATTCCCGAACCTGTTTGACGGTGAGCCGTTTCGCCTTTTGTGCATAGGGGTTGTACAGGGCATTCAGATGATTTTTGACGGAGACCATGGCCATCTGTTCAACCGTGGTGCCGAATTCATGCATATGGCGATTGACCATCATGGCAT
>JAUIKP010000390.1 GCA_030430725.1 Nitrospiria bacterium | reverse complement strand
TCCGGTTGTGGGGTATCTCCGCTCTGATCCGGATGTGACCATTCCTGACCGGCATTTGGGGTTACGGACGGCTTTGGAAGGTTCGGGGACTGAATGGTATGCCAAACTCGGTCAACTGGCTTCTGCCACGATCGATTTGGTCCGCGTCGAACAGTTAGCTCAGGCCAGTCTTGAAATGGTCGTCACGAATCCTGGTATACCGGCTGAGAATGTCAGACGGGTGTCTCGATCGGTAAGAGTCGGGGTAGCTTTTGATCCGGCTTTTTGTTTTTACTATCCAGAGAATTTCCAGCTTCTTGAAAAGGCGGGTGCCGAGTTAGTCCGGTTTTCTCCCATGCATGATCCGTCACTTCCCGAAGTGGATCTGGTGTATCTGGGAGGAGGCTATCCGGAGATCTACGCTGACTTCTTGCAACGAAATGTGACCATGCGGCAGTCAATTCAGGCATTTGCAGCCAGGGGCGGGGTGGTCTATGCCGAATGTGGCGGTTTAATGTATCTGGCAAAAACCCTTAAAGATTTTGATGGAACGGAGTACGACATGGTCGGAGTGATCCCGGCGGAAACGGCGATGAGCCGGAAAACCATGACCCTGGGGTATCGAGAGCTGACCGTGACGCACGGAGGATTTCTTGGGGATCAGGGAGTGCGGATTCGTGGGCATGAGTTTCACTATTCGACCCTTCATCCCAAGGGAGATCTGGAATATCTCGGTCGTCTGACCGATGGGCAGGGACGGGACCGGGGAAGAGATGGGATTTTGGTAGGAAATGTCATCGCTCTGTATACGCATTTACATTTTTCCAGTCATCCTCATGCCCCTCTGGCTTTGGTCGAAGCGGCAAGAAGTGTAACTGCGATGAAAGAGGCCAGACTATGAGCGATCAAAAACATCAGGCTCGTATGGATCGCTTGAAAGCCTCTGTGGATCGACGGATTGCTGAGGCACAGGAAGAAAAGGGGCTCCTGATCGTCTACACCGGGGCAGGCAAAGGTAAAACCACCGCGGCATTGGGCATGGCTATCCGATGCCTCGGACATGGCATGAACGTGGCGGTGGTGCAATTTATCAAAGGGGCCATTGATACGGCAGAAGAGCGAATCCTGAAAAGCTACAGCAACCAGGTGGTATTTCTTCGAATGGGTGAAGGGTATACCTGGGAAACCCAAGACCGTGAACGGGACACACAGGTGGCTCAAACGGCATGGGCCGAAGTTGAAAAGTTTCTTCAAGATCCATCCTTTGGCATGGTCATTCTGGATGAGTTAAATATTGCGATCCATCATGAATATGTTTCACTGCAACAGGTGCTCGCAGCCCTGGCTCAACGTACTCCCATGCTTCATGTGGTGATTACCGGGCGAGGTGCGAAACCGGAGCTCATCGAGGCTGCTGACCTGGTTTCGGAAATGAAGATGATTAAGCATCCCTTTCGCAAAGGCATCAAGGCTCAAAAAGGAGTCGAATTTTGAAACAACCGATTTCTCACTCTCCCGGCGACTTTTCCGTTGAAGAGCGGGCAGCGGTCTATCGTGCCATTTTCGAACGACGGGATGTTCGCAGGGATTTTCTTTCTGATTCGATTCCCGAGGACATTCTTCAGCGGCTGTTGTTGGCATCTCATCATGCGGGTTCCGTGGGATTTATGCAGCCATGGGATTTTCTCATTATCCGTCATCCCGAGACCAAGCAAGCCGTCAAAGATCTATTCCTTCAGGCGAATGAACAGGCGGCGCGTGGATATGAAAAACCGAAAGCCGATTTGTACCGGGGGCTCAAACTGGAAGGCATTCAGGAGGCACCCGTTAATATCTGTGTGACCTGTTCCCGTGACCGGGGCGGCCCATCCGTGTTAGGTCGTGCCACGGTTCCCGAAACCGATTTGTATAGTACATGCTGCGCCATTCAAAACCTTTGGCTGGCGGCACGAGCCGAAGGTATTGGGGTCGGTTGGGTGTCCATTCTGGATTATGATCTCTTGAAGAAGGTCTTAGGCATTCCTCAATCCGTGTGGGTCGTGGCCTATTTGTGTGTCGGATATGTGAAGGGTTTTGCTCAAAAACCGGATCTTGAAAAAGCCGGATGGCGCAAACGTATGCCACTTGAGGAACTCGTGCATTATGAGAGATGGGGAAAGCGTAGTGGTGATGAATCCGGTCTTTCCGGTCCTGACCTCAAGGCCTGATAAGACGGCAGTCGTATGTTTGGAATCTGAGGAGAAAAAGTCGGTGAAGACGGTGATCTCTCCACTTCAGATTGATCTGCAACCTCATTGTCTGATTGTCCGGTTACCGGGGATGTTCAATTGTCTGAGTTGGGCACCCTGGAATGGTGGGGAGGTTTCCGCTTCCGTGGTTGCCAATGTACAAGTCGGTCTAAACGGATCTTCCTCTAGGACCACCCTCGCAGACGATTTTGGGCTTCTGTTTAAAACCCACTCTCTTGTTCCCGAAAAGACCGTTGGATTAATGACCGCCGCGACTGTGAGTGCGTATACCGACCGTTTTCTTTATGCATCGGGGGCCTGGGTGCATGTCCTCGTGACTGTCGGTTTATCGAATGCCCGCTCCGTCCTTGATGATGCTGATGTTGAGCTGGGAAATCAATGCCGTTCGTCTGGAACGGTGAATGTGGTGGTGGCCACCAATGCCCTTCCGGGAATTGGCGGACGTATCGAGGCGATCCATATTGCCTCCTCGGCCAAAACAGCCGCGTTTCGGGATAGCGGTGTTACCAGTCGCAAGTCAAATCATCCTGCGGATCTCACGGGTACCGATTGTCTCGTGGTAGGAGCAAGCGGTGAAATTGAAGAAGATCATTGTGGCCTTCACACGATTCTTGGGGAAATGATCGGTCGTACCGTTTATACCTGCGTGTCACAAGGAATCGCGGAGTGCAGGAGGTCTGAAATTTTGAGGCCGTTGAATGATTAACGATACGATGGTGTCAACCTTTCTCTGAGCTCCTACACGACTGGAGACGAAACACATCAGTCAACTTTTCACTGGAGACTTATGAAATGCGGATTTCCAAAGTATATACCCGTACAGGCGATGCGGGAAAAACTCGATTGGCCGGAGGGCAGGAGGTCTGGAAGGATTCGGTTCGGGTGGAAGCCTATGGCACAGTGGATGAATTGAATTCTATGCTAGGTTTGGCTCGTGTGTCGAATGGACAGACCGGAACGAATGCTGAGGTGTCTGAGCGCATGGGCCCTATCTTAAAGTGGGTGCAAAATAAATTGTTTGATTTGGGTGGTATTCTCGCTACGGCCTTGGGTGAGTCTTTTCCGAATATGCCAACGGTGACACCGGAAGATATCGGCCACTTGGAACATCTGATTGATGAGTGCCAAAAAGACCTGACCCCCTTGAAAGAATTTATATTACCTGGTGGGGGGCAGCTCGCCGCGTTACTGCATGTTTCCCGTACCATCTGTCGTCGTGCCGAGCGGCTTTGTGTCACCCTGTCGAAGGAAGAATCCATTGACAGGGAATTGGTCATTTTTCTCAATCGGCTGAGTGACGCGTTGTTTGTGTTTGCGCGATGGGTTACGAACAAACAGGGAGAAGCCGAATTCCTGTGGGAACGGGAGCCGGCAAACCCTCTGAAGGGGAGTGTTGAATAATACTGTTCTCCATGGGCAAAAAGCCCCAAGGCGACTTTGAAGGTCAGAGGCCTCGGGTCGGTTCAAAAAAGCATGCCCTGAGTCTTTCCGAAGGGTCCGTCCAGCAAGGCCACAGCCATTTTTGCGTGTGGAGCGTACAAGGCGTACGTGAGCACGGGAAAATGGCGACCTGCCTGCGCGAAGCCGCTACGGCGGAGGCAGGGAACGCCGCTGGCGGCTTTTTTCAACAGACCCTGAAGGGATAGCATTGGCCTCATCTCGGGTATCGGTGTTCAGAGCCTATGCTCCGAGAATTTCTTGG
>JAUIKP010000389.1 GCA_030430725.1 Nitrospiria bacterium | reverse complement strand
TTGGCCGTCCGACATTAGTTTTGAGTCATCGCATGTTATTCAATGAGGGCGATGCGTATGTGGTGGCTGATCGCCACTTTTATGCCAGTCACGAGTATAACGGCTTGCAGTCAATCGGAGGCGCACTTCCCGCGCAAGAGGGCTCCCTGTTGGTGTCTCTCTATCGTATTTCCACCGACGGAGTGGCAGGTTTCGGATCCGCGGCGAAACATCCGGTTGCCCGTGGGTTAATGGGACCGTATTTCGAAGAAATATTTGAAGGCATTCGTAAAAAAGCGAATTAAACGTACCGCAGAATTCTTGACAAGGGTGGGAGAAACGATGAGACCGTGCGCCGTTGTTCCCCATTTTTAACGTTAACGGCAATTCTTCACACGACCGGATGAATTGAAAAAGCATCGTTTATACAGAATTATCCTATTTTTACTATTCTAAGGGAGATTTCCATGCGAAAGGCGTTGCGGGCAGGCATGCTGTGGAGTGTGATGGTCGTTGTTGCGGTCGCCCTTCCCCCAGCATGGGCTGATACGGCTGCGGAGATTGATAAGGAAGTCGATGTCGCATTGGAAAAACTTTACGCAAAGAGTCCCGCAGCAAAGGATTTATCCACGATCGCCCAGGGGATTCTCGTTTTTCCTAATGTCTATAAGGCCGGGTTCATTGTGGGTGGACAATATGGAGATGGTGCTCTCCGAAAAAATGGCAAAACAGTCGGGTACTACAGAACCCTTGCGGCATCATACGGATTGCAGGCCGGCATACAATCTTTTGGCTACGCCTTGTTTTTTATTAAGGATGAAGCTCTTGAGTACCTTCATAAGAGCCATGGTTGGGAGATTGGCGTTGGACCAAGCCTCGTGGTGGTGGACACCGGATTTGCCAGCGCACTCACGAGTACAACGGCCAAGGATGACATCTATGCATTCTTTTTTGACCAAAAAGGGCTTATGGGAGGGATTGGAATTCAGGGAGCCAAGATTACGCAGATCAATCCCTAGGGTTAAGAAACCTTGACTTTATTTTGTCTGGGTGGGGTACGTGTGGCCTCCTTCCCTTTTCCATGGATTGTATGGCAGAAAACAAGTTCCACTCCCAGTTTCTTCTTCATCGTCTATTCATGGCAAAAAAGTGGCAATGCCATCGTGACAATGATGCCTTGCTGGAATGTGGCATACATAGACATTCGCGAATTTCCGGGAGTCGCTTGTTCCTGGTGTTTTTTGGGAACTGGCTATATGAGGGATGTATTGTTTCACCTCGCCTCGCTCGGAAGATGTGTTTTCCCTAACGTTGGAACAGGCCAAGGCTTTCCGCCAATTGGACTTAGGAATTATTAAGGTGGTTGCCTTTGTCGGAAAGATACATGCCGACAAGCCATGCCACCAACACGGCGACATAAAATTGCCCCACAATGGCTTCGAGATAGGCCAGTGTGCGGGCGATCGGTTTTGCTGCCGTAATATCACCGTATCCTAATGTGGTAATGGTGACATAGCTGTAATACAGTAATTCCGAAAACTGGACTCCTATTACGGTGGATGTCAGGCCATGGAACGAGTCAGGGTTGACGAGGTTTATGAAAAGATAAAACATCGACCAGTTGAGTCCGATCAGAAGATAAATGCAGATGGCGCCAATGATTTTATTTAGGGTGATTGTGCCGGAAATGAGCAAATGTCGGGATGCAATCCAGGTGCTGACCAGAGAGAACACAAATAGTATGGACAGGTTGACAATCTGAAGCTCAGGAACCTCCAAGAAATAGTCGATGGTGGCCGTAGCGACCCCACTTACCGTAAGGATCACTCCTCCGACCATCAACCATTTTTTTTCACTCACATGGCTCCATATCCCCATCAGGAGCATGAGGCAAAGAGCCGGCTCAAGGAACAAACGCCGGGTCTCACTCGTGACACCTTCTTCTTGTGCAATGGCAACCGAGATCAGGAGGAACAAGAGACCTCCTAACAGATACCCAAAGTTCATTCTTTTGATCGGCATTGGTGTCTTTTCCAAATGGTGCAATCGGGAGGCTTCATGTTGAATGATACCCGTGAGAATATTCAAGTGCCTCTCCTGGGCGGTCGGGCGTTGGATGCCCATTTCTCCATGGTGCTCTATTACCGTATGCAAACGGTTGTGTTGGTCGGGCGAATTGTTTGAGAAGGGTTGATCTCCATGCCGAATCCGTTGAGAGAGGGGCATGGCTTTGGTTGAAATGGATTGATGAGAGTCTTATTTTTGTGGGAGGAATTTCATGACCACACGAGGAAAAACTGATGTAAAGAAAAGTCATTGGTATGGCATACAACAAACATGGTCGTTCGTTCTCACGATTTTCCTTTCGGCCTGTGTGCACAATCCTGACTATTTCTATGAGATTGGCGAGAGGCCGATACCTCCAGGAATCGAAAAGAAAATCATCCCTCATACCACCACTCAAGACGATGTGTTGAATCTACTTGGAGAGCCGGTCGTGCGTCTCAAGACCCAGTCGAATGAGGGGCATATTCATATCTGGACCTATTCGTATATGGATCTCGATAGCCCCACTCATGACAAGGGCGAAACGCTAACAATCACCTTTGATGACGACACGTTTGTCGTGCAAAGTGTCAACAGAGGTCCCCTTTAACTCCAGATGGGAAAATCCGGAAGAACTCATGTATGTCTGATTTGATTGGTTCAAGGGCTTCTGATGAATTTTTCCGCGGCGATCTCCTGCATTGTCCCCGAACCCTGAATCTATCTTTACCATAGCTCGGATACATATCGTGTGTGGCGGGTTTATCTTGGTTAATCTTGTCATGCAGAAAAATCGGAGGGGCAACCCAGGCACTTCATCATCCTTTACGGGTCCAATCCCTGCCTGATGTCCCATGATTGTCGGCTAGGTACGGGTGAAAAATGTTATCGAATGTGGTACAAGCATCAGCGACAGGGTCGAGCATTCTATCGAGGACACACCGTGGAGAGGATGTGTTTCCCGCCGGATCGAACAAAATTAACATGGCTGCTCCACATTCTTTAATCGCCTGCCATGAATGCGACCTCCTTCATCGTGTTCACCAGCTACATTATGGTGAGCGGGCCAAGTGTTCGAGATGTGGAGCATTGTTGTATGCGAAAAAACGGGATAGTTTCGAACATACCATCATTCTGGCCTTGGCGAGTCTCATTTTTTTTATTCTGGCGAATGTTTTTCCGTTTATGACTTTTGAGCTTAATGGGCGTGTTCAGGTGAGCTTGCTATCCACAGGAGTGAAGGAGTTCTTCGAACGGGATATGTGGGAGTTAGGGATTTTGGTGTTGTGTGCGAGTATTATCTTCCCTGCCCTAAAAATTCTTGGCATGTTGTACGTGCTTGGGCCGCTGGAATTCAACAAGCGACCGTGGCATGCCGCTCTGGTCTTTCGGATGGTTGAGCACTGTCGGACCTGGGCCATGATGGACGTGTATTTGCTGGGAGTGATCGTGGCGGTGGTGAAGTTGTCGGATTTGGCAAATCTTGTTCCTGGGGTGGCGATTTACTCATTCGTCGCCCTAATCTTTACGTTGGCTGCCGCCGACTCTGCACTTGACACCCATGAGGTCTGGGAAAAAATGGAGAAGATTCCATGAGGGGCATGTTCACTACCGCAGCCCGATCGGGGCTCATGAGTTGTCATGCCTGCCATCAACTCAGTCGAATCTCCCCGATCTTGAGTGAAGGGGAGCCTATCTGTCCGCGATGCGGGGCCCACCTCCATTTTCGAAAACCCAATAGTATTTCGCGCACGTGGGCACTGTTGATTGCGGCCTACATTCTGTATGTCCCGGCCAACCTGCTTCCCGTGATGACGGTGATTTCCTTCGGGAAAGGCGAGGCGGATACGATTCTGAGCGGGGTTAAGGAACTCATTCATGCCGGCATGGTGCCGATTGCCTTGCTGG
>JAUIKP010000388.1 GCA_030430725.1 Nitrospiria bacterium | reverse complement strand
TTTACTTGGGCAGCAGATTCACCGAAAATTGGAAGATTCTTTGGAGCGAATTCCCTTTGTGCGTAGTATTTATTATACCCTCAAAAGTATGGCGGACGTCCTCAAGTTCCGTGATCGGTTTGGTCAAAGCAAAATGGTTGCATTTCCATTTCCTCGTGATGGGCTTTGGGCGTTAGGTTTTGACATGGGAGTACCCCCACGTAGACTACAAGTTGCTCCAGAAGGACCTCTACTGATGGTCTTTGTTCCGACAGCAATCCATCCGTTTACAGGTTATCTGGCCTTTGTCCCCGAAAGAAGCGTGAATCGCATTCAATTACGACCGGAAGAGGCAATGAAAATGGAGTTTTCAGCCGGACTTTACCATCCCCGATCGGGGTGGTTGTCCCCAGCAAATGTTCCGACGAAGGATAGTTAGCCTCTGCCAATCTCAATGAATAGGTCATCTCCGATTGTCATCAGGCGGGCAACCATGTCTGACCTGAAGACTATTGTAAATTTCAATATGGCTTTAGCCAGGGAATCTGAAAATCGAGCATTGGATGTCAAGATTCTTGAGTCGGGGGTAGCGGCACTTCTGAAAGATTCCGGGAAGGGATGGTATGCCGTAGCAGAAAAGCCTCATGAGGATGGCCGGGCCATAGTCGTTGGCCAGATATTGATCACCTTTGAGTGGAGCGATTGGCGGAACGGGAATTTTTGGTGGCTTCAAAGTGTGTATGTGCATCCAGATCAGCGTCAACAGCAAATTTTTCGGCAGCTATATGAGTATGTGCAACGCCAAGCCCATTTGAACAAGGAAACCGTTTGTGGATATCGCCTCTATGTGGAAGAGAACAACCATCAGGCCCATCAGGCCTATGCCCACCTTGGCTTTCAAGAAACCGCCTACCATATGTATGAGAGTGCATTTACCCGGACATCCCCGTCCTTTCCCTAATCCATCGTGTCAATGCCTTTACCCTGTTTATGGGTGATTTGGCTGGAGGAGAGTGAGGACTGTCAATATGCATTATCCCAGATTGAAGCAGGGCGTACAGGTCTGTCTTTTTAGCCTGATAGGAGTTGGCTGGGCATGGACTGCCCCTGCGGCATTAGCTAATCCCTCTGCCACCCAGGATTTGGTAGAGACCCGTCCGCATGTGAAGGATCTTGGGATCATCATAGGCCGGTATGCTCAGGGGGAAATGAATGCTATTACAGATGTCCAAGGGGTGAAAGTGGGACATGTCACCATTCATGAAGGGGAGGGGGCCTTGCAGGCAGGTCAAGGCCCGGTTCGAACCGGTGTGACCGTCATTATCCCGCGTGAAGATGTTTGGCATCATAAAGTTCCAGCCGGAGCGTTTGTATTAAATGGGACCGGGGAAATGACAGGGTTGGCCTGGGTGGCGGAATCAGGGTTTTTAGAATATCCGATCGCGTTAACCAATACCCTGAATGTCCCTCGTGTGGAAGATGGCATCATGAGCTGGATGATCCGGCGCTATCCCGACATTGGGATAACTGACGATACGCTCACGCCTGTGGTAGCTGAATGCGACGATAGTCGACTGAATGACAGTCAGGGGAGGCATGTATCTCCGGAAGATGTGGTTCACGCCCTGGAAACGGCAACAACAGGTCCTGTTCCAGAGGGCTCCGTTGGGGCAGGAACGGGGATGGTGTCCTATCAATTTAAAGGTGGCATTGGGACCGCTTCTCGAGTACTTCCATTGGAAGATGGAGGATATCGTGTCGGTGTGTTGGTGAATGCAAACCATGGCCGTCGACATGAACTCACGATTGCGGGAGTGCCGGTGGGTCAAGTTTATAATACGGACCTGGCAACAATGTCACCCCAATACCCCGCAGATTCGACCGTCGCAGCTCTGGGCAAGTTTCCGGGAGAAGGCCCCCAAAGACGGCAGGACAGCGGGTCCATTATCATCATTATCGCGACAGATGCTCCGCTTGATGCACGCCAACTGTCGAGACTCTCGCGCCGGGCTACCATAGGACTGGCGCGAACCGGGTCCATCTCCCATCATGGCAGTGGAGATTTTATCTTGGCGTTTTCCACCGGCAATGTTATTCCACATTATCCGGAACAACGGACATTTTTTATGGCCCATCTTGCCGATACCCATATCAACCCCTTGTTTCAAGCCACGGTAGAGGCCACGGAAGAGGCCATTCTCAATGCCTTGTTGCAAGCCACCACGGTGACAGGGAGAGATGGACGACGCGTTGAGGCGATCTCTGTTGAGAGAATCCGTGCGATTTTAAATGCCTATGGCCGCCCGATTCAGTAAACAGCTTCCGTCCAGGGTGAATGTTCTTCATTTTAACCGGGACGGGTAGTCAAAGAGGACAAAGATTCACCAACTCTCTTTCATGGACATCGTTTGGCGGGGATTGCTAGACTTCGAAACAATTGAATTATGATGCAGTGTCACGTTGCCCTTTCCCAAGAAGCTCATCCCGAAGCGGCCGCTCAGGCGGTAGCAGCATCAGTGTATGAGGCATTAGGCCAAGCGGAGTGCCATCTCGCATTTGTCTTTTTTTCTCCCCATTATTTCTCAGATATTCAGCGCATGGTCGAAATCATCCACGAGAACCTTCGTCCTCAGGCACTGGTGGGGTGTATGGGACAAGGGGTAATTGGAGGCAATCAGGAAATTGAAGAACATCCTGGTCTGGTGCTCTGGGGCCTTAGGAGCACGGACATGCGAGTGGTGCCCTTCAAGTTAACGCCAAACACAGAGGGTGATGAAGCGTCATTAGATGGCTGGCCGGTGGCATTAGAAGCCACCACCCATCCTTACACGTTTTTCATCTTTGCCGACCCGTTTTCTACCCCCATCGATGAATTATTGTCCCAATTGGAGGAGCACGCTCCCGGCTCGTCCGCTATTGGAGGAATTGCCGGTGGAGGCATGGATGTTGGGGAAAGCCGCCTGGTCTTTAATCGCGACATTATTGGGTCCGGGGTCGTAGGCGTGGCGGTGAAAGGTGGATTGGAAATCCGGACGGTGGTGTCTCAAGGGTGCCAACCTATTGGTGAACGGTATGTTGTGACCAAGGTCGATCGAAATGTCATTCAGGAGCTTGGGGGAATCCCGCCGTTGGAACGGTTGGAAACCACCTTGAAAGCGTTGGATGAACACGAACAACAACAAGTGGCGCACGGACTGCAAGTGGGTATTGCCATGGACGAACATCGCCCGGAGTTCGGCCAAGGGGACTTTTTGATCCGTGGCCTGTTAGGAGCCGATCGGGAATCTGGGAGTCTCGCCATCGCGGACTTTGTTCAGGAGGGCCAAACGATTCAGTTCCATGTGCGGGATGCTCATGCTGCGAGTGAAGACTTCCATTTGCTTTTATCGAAGGAGCGAATGACCCGTCCGGACAGCCTGCCTAAAGGCGCGTTGCTATTTAGTTGTAATGGGCGTGGGCGGCGATTTTTCGAAACTCCTCACCATGATGTGTCCACTCTGCAACAACAAATGGGGACCATGCCGATAGCGGGGTTCTTTGCAGGTGGAGAAATTGGCCCCGTGAGCGGGAAGAATTTTTTGCATGGTTATACGGCCAGTATGGCGCTGTTTTACGAAGAAGTGTCTCGCCCATCAAAAATGGGCATGGCATCGAATACGTTTCACACTAGCAAAGAGAGAGGTTCATGAAAAACGGTATTTCGTTACAGTCAGGTCTTCGATTGCCCGTATTCATTATAGGGTCTTGGATCATCCTCCTCATCATATTTGTTTTGAATCCTCTGTCTGGTAAGGCTGCGGAAGAAGCGATGGTGACCACGCCTTCCGGATTACAATATGTCGATCTCACCCTTGGTTCCGGGCGCGAAGCCCATGCGGGGGAAACCGCCATCGTCCATTACACGGGGACACTCACCGACGGAACAAAATTCGATAGCTCTAAAGACCGTAACTCACCC